>NZ_BDHF01000273.1:0-1020 GCF_054786115.1 Treponema sp. R80B11-R83G3
ATTTTTTATTGCATATGCTCCGAAGAACAGTCTTTATTTATAGATAGGGATAAATTCCAGAATTACCTCTTCCTTGTTTTCATCGTAGGTATACAATTTTAGTTTCCAATCGCGAAATTCCCAGCGGTATGTTCTTTCCAGATGACGGAAATATTCATACTCTGTGAAGTTTTCCGTTTCAAATATGGGAACCATATATGCGCTTGCGATTTTTCTAATGGAAAAAGAATTATTTGCGCCCGTGGTATAGGGGGCGAAATAAATGTTATCGGCGCCTCTGCCGCGCAGAATACTGTTTTCCTGAAACCTGATGGAATAAATCTCCCTTTGCGCTTTAACCCTATTTATGGTTATAACGGCAGACTTGGTTCTTACAACATCCAGATTCCAGTCTATACGTTGGACTTTGCTAAAAGGCACGTTGTCTTCGTTTAAAATATCTTCAGCAAAAGAGAAAATTGCCGAAACAAGGAACATGGTAATTATCATAATGGTATTCTTTATGATGACGTTCATAAATCCCTCCGTATTTAATAAAGACTGTTCTTCGGAGCATATGCAATAAAAAATAACCTTATCTCTCCTTGAGATTTTTACTTAATCAAGCTATAGTAACTCATGGCACAAACCAAATTTATCCGTAACTTTTGCATTATCGCCCATATCGATCACGGCAAGTCTACGCTTGCGGACCGTCTCATTCAAAAAGCCAATCTTGTCGATGACCGCAACTTTCAGGATCAAATACTCGACAACATGGATATTGAGCGGGAACGCGGCATCACTATAAAAAGCCAGGCTGTTACCCTGCCCTACACGGCGAAGGACGGCAACGAGTACATACTCAATTTGGTAGACACGCCGGGACATGTTGATTTCAGTTACGAGGTTAGCCGCGCTATTAATTCCTGCGAAGGCGCTTTGCTCCTTGTTGACGCGACTCAGGGCGTACAGGCGCAAACTTTGTCCAATATGTACCTCGCGCTCGAACACAATCTTGAAATAGTGCCTGTAATCAAC
>NZ_BDHF01000274.1:0-1025 GCF_054786115.1 Treponema sp. R80B11-R83G3
GGTAGGTTATGGTTTGAGATGAGGGCATGGCAACGCCTGAAAGGTTTGTTATGCGCGGTCCCGCTTCCACGCTTATGTTGAGGAGCTGTAAATCTACGGCAAGATACGGGGCTTCGTCTTTGACGATAATTACAATACGAGACGCTTCGATGTTGGGGTCTGCCGATATTTTGAAAAAGTTTGATATGTCGCCGTCTTCGCCTGCCAGTTGCCCTGCGGTGTTGCCGCCTGTGCTTGTTCTGTAGACCGCACTCATGCGGAGCGTATCGCCGATTACGGCGGTGTTTTTATCTATCGGCATATTGAATTCAAGCGATATTTTCTGGTCGTAGGGGAAGGCGCTTATCGCGGTGGTTAGTGGCGGGTTGGAACGGACGATCTGAGGGCGGTTGTCGCAGAATGGGACGAGGGTGATTGCGGCATTGACGTGGATAGTAACGGCGGCGGGATACGCGCCGGTGTTGGTTACGCTTCCGGCAGTCAGGTCAACGCCGTTTCCGTTCAGGGAGGCGGCAAGCGCCTGTTCGTAGCCAAGATCGATTATATTCTGCTGGTTATATCCACTGCTGTTAAAAGCGAGCCACCCCCGGAAGCCGTAACCCGAATTGGGGGTAAATTCCACGTTGAAGGAATAGCCTAACCTGGTGTCGCCGCATTTGCCGTCCCCGAATTGTGGGCTGTTGCCCCACCCCGAAGGGATAGCCACTGTTACAGTCAGTTTCGCCGCGTTTGCCCAATCAACCTCATCGCTGATTTGCTGAAAAACGTCAACTTTTGGTCCTGTGAAGAGGTCGCAATTAACAATGAGCAGTGAGCAATGAGCAGTGAGCAATGAGCAGTGAGCAATGCGAGAAGCAGTGAGAAGTGTCGTTGTCCGTGGACTTTGCGTGAATGTATCACGCTTTGATAGGTTTTATTGTTCATTATTCCATTATTAGAGGTTTTTTTGAGGGGAACAATAAGTTTATGGTATCATCAAGGTATCATTATGGTATCACTTTTTGGGGTTTGGTGATACCATGCAA
>NZ_BDHF01000275.1:0-1037 GCF_054786115.1 Treponema sp. R80B11-R83G3
TATCACAAGCGGCTCCCATAAAGCGCGCGGAATTTCAGCCAATTTGGCAAGCTCAGTTGAATAGATCATCATTGCGCTGATAGCGGTGTTAAAATTAAGGGTCGCGGTGTCTTTTGTTATCTTTTCAATTGTACGGTGAAGGAGTTTTTGCAACTCAGCACCGCCGGCTTGCTCGCTGCCCGGTGTTGCCTCACTTACAGGTTTTTCGCTTATTGCCCAAAGACGCTCCAGAAAACGGGACACGCCTGTAACTCCCGCCATGTTCCACGGCTTGCTCACTTCAAGCGGCCCCATGAACATTTCATAGACACGCAAAGAATCAGCCCCGTACTCTTTAACAATATCATCGGGGTTTATTACATTTCCCCTGCTCTTGCTCATCTTCTGATTGTCTTCTCCCAGAATCATTCCCTGATTAACCAACCGCTGAAAAGGTTCTACGGTATTTACAAGACCGAGGTCGTACAACACTTTGTGCCAGAAGCGGCTGTACAAAAGGTGAAGCACCGCATGCTCAACGCCGCCGATATACAGATCGACGGGAAGCCAGTAATCAACTTTATCTTTTGCTACAAAAGCCTTGTCATTTTTCGGGTCAAGATAACGAATGTAATACCAGCAGGAACCTGCCCATTGCGGCATTTTGTTTGTTTCCCTTTTTGCTTTTCCGCCGCACTTAGGGCAGGTAGTGCTTACCCACTCGGCAATTCCCGCAAGCGGAGATTCGCCCGTGCCTGTAGGCGCGTAAGACTTAACCTGCGGCAGCCTCAACGGCAGATCATTCTCAGATAACGGAACAATGCCGCACTTCTCGCAATGCACGACGGGGATAGGCTCTCCCCAGTAACGCTGACGGGAAAAAATCCAGTCTCTTAATTTGTAATTAACCGCGTGTTTGCCAATGCCTTTTTCTTCAAGCCATTTTGTGATTCGCTTTTTTGCTTCTTCTGTGGGAAGGCCTGTAAAGGCGCCGGAATTTACTGAGTACCCGTCCGCAGCTGTACATTCCGAAGGCTCAGTTAAATAGTCCTTTCCGG
>NZ_BDHF01000276.1:0-1015 GCF_054786115.1 Treponema sp. R80B11-R83G3
GAGCTTTCAGGCGGACAGCTTCAACGCCTTGCCATTGCAAGGGCTATCATCGGAGAACCTTCCCTGCTAATTGCCGATGAACCCCTGTCCGCCTTGGACGTGTCAGTTCAGGCGCAGCTAATTAATCTGCTTGATGATCTTCGCGCCACTCGTTCAATGGCAATGATTTTTATTTCCCACGACATGACCGTTGTAGAATACTTCTGCGACAGAGTTGCGGTTATGTATCTGGGCAAAATAATGGAGCTTGTTTCCGCCGTTGAATTGTCACATAACGCCCTTCATCCCTATACACGTTCTCTCAGGGCAAGCGCACCACGGCTTGATGTTTTTAAGGATTCTGCCGAAGAAAAGCCGCCGGTTAGTGGAGAAACTCCGAATCCGCAAGCGATTATTAAAGGCTGCCCTTTTGCTCCGCGCTGTCCGCAGGCGATGTCCCAATGCGCCGAAGTTTTGCCGGAACTTCGTGAAGTTTCAACTGAACATTGAGTACGCTGTCATTGTTTACAAGCACATATCGCTCCGTCGTACTTTATGTAGTTCACAAAAACCCCTCTTCCCTCTTTGTGATCTTTGTACCTTTGTGTTCTTTGTGTGAAATCTTCTGGATGTAATTTATGAAAGCGCCGGTACCAATGGTACCCAAAAGGCAACCATCCACTCAATCGCTTATGGCAACAACAAATTTGTGGCCGGGGGCAGTAGCGGCAGAACGTCTACTTCAACGGACGGCGTAACATGGACAACCTTGTCAGACACCAATTTAGGCAGTAGAATCTACGCAATCGCCTATGGCAACGGCACCTTTGTAGCAGGGAACAATTTGGGCGGGATGGCGACTTCGACTGACGGCGTAACATGGACAGCAGTAGCTGAAAGCAAATTAAGCGGCATCGGAAGTATCGCCTTTGGAAACAACACGTTTGTCGCCGTGGGCAGTGGCAGCCCTGCGTATTCGACTGACAATGGCGTAACATGGACATCCGTAGCTACTATCTCAATCCCAAGCCCGATC
>NZ_BDHF01000277.1:0-1008 GCF_054786115.1 Treponema sp. R80B11-R83G3
GGCGGCTTGCGGTGATGACAACGATGACGGTAAAAATAATTTGTCAGGAACCGCTTGGATTAGTGATTCGACAGTAGATGGGAACTTTCTTCTTCAGTTAAAAGAAGAAAGAGGTTTTATTTTAACTATCTCTCAAGGGGATTTTGGTTATGGAACAACGAATCAGCTAAGGATCGATGGAAGTTGGACTTTTTCAGGAAAAACTGTAACTTTGACAGCTGAACAATTTATAGATGGTTCACGAACATTATCACTATCTGGAAATATATTAACATTTAATGATAACGAAGATGTAAAGTTAATAAACGTCTTTTCTGCATTTGATGGCACATGGAAACCCGAAGATACTGCCAATTATATTAAATATGTATTCACAAAAGAATCATTCACAAAAGGAGCATTTATAGGATATTCTAAAGATATGGCGATTACACGCGGTACATTTAGTGGGCTCAGTTTCTGGGACACATCGCTTAATATGACAATGGTGGCTTTACTTCAATATAATATTCCTGTAATTGAGTGGATAAATGCGGGGGAGAACGGTACTAAACCAGCAGACAAATGGGAGAAAAAACCAGACTATCTCACGGGCTTTCAGCTAAATATGATAAGTCGCAATAAAATTAATATTGGAAGTGTTTATTTGGATGGCCAAGACTTAGGTTTTTCGGGAATATTAAACATGCCTGGAGGTGTTTTTATAAGACAAAACCAATAATCGGGGTGAGCGCAACAGTACCAGGAGGCGCACAATTACCTGACACCCAAATTTCATAGTGTCGTCAAGAAATTGGCGACACTATCTATAGCATATAAAAACACTTTCATAGAAAGAGGCAAAAAAGCCTACGGCTTTTTTGCTAGGAAACAATCTACCGTGATCTGTCGCCATTCTTCAAACACAACATAAGAAAAACCGAAGACAGCGAAGAAGTGGAAACCAAAAAAGAAGCGTTACGTGATGTAAAAGGCTTAATCAACGGCAAGAAAGAAGGCAAGTTCGTA
>NZ_BDHF01000278.1:0-991 GCF_054786115.1 Treponema sp. R80B11-R83G3
AAGGAGATTAAAAGTTAACCTGATTATATGTATTTGATCGTTGCTAATTCTTTACTGGATAAGGACTTAGCGTGATTCTACCATATCAGGTATTAAGTAAATGTTATAAAAATTCATACAAATTTGGAGTTTTAAGTCGGAGTTATCAATATTATTCCTGTGGATAATATGTTGATAAGTATCTTTTTAAAGGCAAATAAATGGCTGATTTGGATTATGAGGGTTTTTGGAAAGAAACCCTAGTCCAACTGCGGAATAACCTAGGGGAGGAGGAGTTCAGCGGCTGGTTTTTAGATATAAAATACCTGCGTTGTTCAACAACAGATGCCGGAAAAACCAGCATAATCGTAGGCGTTCCCTCTGCTTTTCACCGTGATAAGGTGAATTCTCATTATAAAAAACAAATAATTTCAATTTTAAAAGAAGTTTCAGGGCAAGAAATAGATTTTGAAATGGAAATAACCGGAAAAACCGCAAAAAAAGCTGAATCTCATCATAACCAACAAAAAAATGATAAGGCTACCTCTGTAACACCTGAAAAAATTCAAAAAGTAAAGGAAAAAAGAGGGCAACATCCTCAAATGAGAGATGATTATACATTTGAAAGGTATATAGTCGGGGAAAATAACAAATTTGCCGCAAACGCCGCCCACGCAATAAGCAAAAATCCCGGCAAAGCTTACAACCCATTCTTGATTTTTGGCGGAGTAGGGCTTGGAAAAACACATTTAATGCAGGCAATAGGGAACCATATCCATGAAAATACTGATAACCGCGTAATATGTATAACTTCTGAAATTTTTTTAAATGAATATCTTGAAGGTCTTCGCGAAAACAAAATGAGTGATTTTAAAAACAAATACCGTGAAACCGATGTTTTACTAATAGACGACATTCAATTTTTTACCGATAAACCCGGCGTACAGGAGGAATTATTCCATACTTTTACCTCCCTGCTTAACGCAAAAAAACAACTTATCTTTACTTGTGA
>NZ_BDHF01000279.1:0-1003 GCF_054786115.1 Treponema sp. R80B11-R83G3
ATAAGTACAGAAACATCACATTGTTAGATTGATCTTGTTTTTTACAATTATTTACTAAAATGTTTTGTTGTCATTGATTTGAAAACTAAAAAACTGACTCATCAAGACATCGGACAAATGGATATGTATGTAAGGATGTTCGATAATTTGAAACGCGGCGAAGATGATAACCCTACTATCGGAGTTATTTTATGCGCAGAAAAAGATGAAACGATAGCAAAGTATTCAGTATTATCAGAGAATGACCAATTATTTGCGTCTAAGTACAAATTAATTCTTCCTACAGAAGAAGAATTAACCGCAGAACTTGATAGGAATGTGCGTTATCTGCGCGAAACGCATGGTGATTTAGAGGTAATTTAAGCTTATCAATTTGCTCATGATCATAACAGGAATAACGCTTTGAATAAATCGCAAAGGGTCTCACGAAGAACACGAAGGTACAAAGAACACAAAGAGGGAATAGGGGTTTTGTCCTAAAGCTATGCGTAGGCTTTACGTAAAGCCTTTCCAGTGGCTATATAGCTGTTGATAAAAGATGTATGCCTAAAAATTCGTGAGCCTAATAAGTCTCAATATCAAAGATTTTTATGCTGTAATTTCCCGGTTTAAAATCACTAAACCCATCACCCATACCAAATACTAAAGACTCTATATTGTTTTTATCAAATTTTCTTCTTATTCCCCAGCCTGGTTGTATCAGTTTAGAATAAGGGATATCAATTTGGACAATTTTATTTTTTTTGGTCTTTATTGTCGCAACATATAAAGCGTATTCCGTATTTGTTGCTTTATATGTAAGCTGGAAATACCAACTTTTCCCATCGCCTATCACCTTAAAGCGTATTCCTGAAGCATTTTTGAGTTTTTCTATAATGGCTATATCGATGGTATAAAGAGTTGACGTCCAAGTATTTGTTACAAATTTTCCATAAATATTCATAACATCCCTTTCTATGCCTTCTATGTCTTCTTTCTTTCCTGTATATTGTATAGCTGATCC
>NZ_BDHF01000280.1:0-985 GCF_054786115.1 Treponema sp. R80B11-R83G3
GTATATTGGTAATCATATTATATATTATCTCCTCATAGATAGTAATTTCAAGCCTGTCATAACAGCCCCATTGAACAAATAATGCGAGGTTCTTTAACAATTCGCTCTTTATCGTCTTTGATGCTTAATGAGCCTTGTTCACGCAAACCAGTTACCAAATTAATTAATTGCTCGTCATCTATTCCTGACTTTAATTCACGGTTAATTACTTCTTTGGCATAATCCAATAAAGGATAATTATACAAGTCTTCATGGGTACGCTTTATTTCATCGGTGTCAAACAACGTATCTTTATTGCGTCCAAGCCATGCGTCAATCCGCATATAGGCACGATAACGCGCACCGGAAGTCTTGCCCAATTGTCCGCCTAATTTTGTTTGCGTGTCATGTATAAACATTACAGCTTTTGTAACAAGTTCATGATGTTTTTCGGAACGGTTAAGAGCAGGTTCTTTAATGTCGCATTTTACTGTTTTAAGAATTTCAAACTGTGATTGCGTTACGATTTCACCTTTTTCATCTATCCATGTTAAGCAATCGTTGTCTTCGACGGTTTTTGCGTATACTATTACTCCACCTTCTCCTTTTTTAGCGGCATACACGACATCCGGCATGGCTGGAATTATTTCTTTTAAATCCGGGTGGGCATCAATGCCATTTTTCCAGAGCTGGTAACAATAAGAAGCAAGGTCAACTTCAACATCATCTTCATCATCAAAGATTCCGGCTTTTTCGTTGTACAGGTCTTTTAAGTTGACAGGATCGCCGTCAAAAAATACTTCGTCAGAACCAACTGTTTCGGCATTCTCTTTAATGCGTCTTTGCAATCGACCTCGAAGGTCAAGTATTGTTTCAAGTCCTTCTTCAGGTAAAAACGAATAACACCAAATTTTATCATGCTTCTGTCCGATGCGGTCAACACGCCCCGCCCTTTGAATTAATTTGATAATTGCCCAAGGTAAGTCATAATTCACCACGATATGGC
>NZ_BDHF01000281.1:0-983 GCF_054786115.1 Treponema sp. R80B11-R83G3
CGGCCTTTTTCATTTATCCCCCTAACAAAAATAATTAATACCTTTTGCCTGTTAACGCAGTTCATCCAATTCGTTAATCGCCGGCAATAAATTCCCTTTATAATCAAACAGGCATTGATTCGCCCATTCGTTTCCCCCCGCTTTGTGTTCCTCACCAATGTACTTGCGCGCGGCCTCGGTCGCCCATGTTGACCCGTCCACCGGAAGCCAAGCGGGTTCCCAATAGTACAGGCCTTTACAGCGTTTAATGCTTTTTACCATTTTTACCATATCGCGCAAAAAATTACACTGCCCTTCTACGTTGTACGGATACGGCAAAGGACTGCCGTCCAATAAAGTTGTTCCGTTAACGGCAAGCGAAATGCCGGGATTGTCGGCATAATGCTCATTGGTAAACGGGTAAGCGGTTTCCATAACCATTACATCCTTACTATAACGCGCGGAAATATCTTCCAAATTATCCTTTATCTTCCTCATTGCTCCGTGCCAATGCGGATAGTATGTAATTCCAATAATATCGTAATCAACGCCCGCCGCCGTAACCGCGTCAAACCATTGGCGGTATCTTTCGTTATCGTATGACCGTTCAAGATGAAGAATTATTTTGACGTTTCCGCTTTCACGCGCCGCAGTAACGCCCGCTTTTAACAGGCGCGTCATATTACCGTAACTTACAGGAGCGCCTGTAACTTTATCGTAATCCACCTTGCCGGCAGGCCAAAGCAAACCATTGGTAATCTCATTTCCTATTTGCACATAACTCGGATAGAGCGCCTCATTTTTACAGCGGACTAAAGTCTCTTTTGTATATTCATAAACTGCCCTTTCCATTTGCTCAATGGTAAAACCTTGCCATGCTTTTGGAATAAGCTGTCTTGCGGGATCAGCCCAAAAGTCAGAATAGTGAAAATCCAATACCCAATTCATTCCGTTATTAACAGCGCGGCGCGCCGTTAGTAAAACGGTTTCTATATCCCAGCCGC
>NZ_BDHF01000282.1:0-988 GCF_054786115.1 Treponema sp. R80B11-R83G3
CATTTGGCTCGACCCTCAGGGATAAGGCGATGATCCTTGAAACTCTCATTTTGTTGAATTCTCAGGAAGAGATGGGCAGAACCAAACAGCTCTTTGAAGAAATAACTAAAGAGCTTTCCCAAGACAAATGGCTTTCCACTCAGGAGACGGCTTACGCCCTTATCGCCATTGTTCCGTATATGTCAAATAACGCCGGAAGCGGCGCGTTGTCATTGGATTATTCAGTCGCGGGGAAAACGGGAAATATTTCTTTTAACACTCCTGTCGCGGAACGCTCTTTTGGGAATGTAACCGGAACAAGCGCAGTTTTATCGGTGACTAACCGCTCGTCATCTCCCGTGTATATAAGGTATACGGCTAAAGGGCTTCCAGCCGAAGGAAAAGAACCCGCTCTCTCAGAAGGGCTTTCCCTTACGGTTGAATACCGAGATGCCAACAGCAAGGTAATCGCTCCTGAAAGTTTAAAGTTAGGTGAAGATATGGAAATCACCGTGAACGTGCGCAATACTTTTACCCAAACAGTGGAAGAAGCCGCGCTTATTATTCCCATTCCCGCGTCATGGGAGATCGTCAACACGCGCATTGGCGGCAGCGTCTCTTCATCGAATTTCCGTTATCAGGACATAAGGGACGACAGGGTGATGACATACTTTAATCTTAACAGGGGCGAAACACGCGCGATAAGTTTCAGGGTCAACAAAGCTTATGAAGGCACTTTCTTCAGGCCTGCAATTCATGTTTACGCGATGTATGATGAGTCAATAAGGGCGTTAATTCCCGGAGTACGGTAACGCAAGCGTTTGTGAGAGTATTAAAGTATGTAACTAAAAAGCGTCTGATTATCGGCGGGGGAATAATTATTCTCCTGCTTGCGTTTATTTTTTCTTTGCCGCGTCCTCTTTTTAATTATCCCTATTCGCCCGTACTTTTTGACAACGAAGGGAATCTTCTTGGAGCGCAGGTCGCTTCGGACGGCCAATGGCGTTTT
>NZ_BDHF01000283.1:0-981 GCF_054786115.1 Treponema sp. R80B11-R83G3
CTTAAAAATACCGGGTCTTTAAGATAGCGGTAAGCTTCAAGAGACAGATATTTTTCTACGCCGCCTTAAGCCGCGTGTATGCAAGATAATGGCGCACTTTTTCAGCGTTATAATCTTTATTCAGTTTTTGTTGACGATTTTGAGGGCTGCATCCATAACGCCGATGGCTTTATTGGCGTCATCCGGGGTTGTTAAGGTAATGAAAGAATCGTCCATTTGGCGGATTCCAAGACCTTTACTGGTCATGGTGCCGATATAGACCTGCTCCCTCTGATCCATATTTGCGCCGATATGGAGCCACATTGACGCTGTTACGACATTATCGCTGATTACGCGGGCAAAACGCCCTGTGAGCATATTCATGCCGTTAAATTGGGCATGGCTGGCGATTCTGTCCACTTCGTCAACAAGCTGTGAAACTTCGACTTGGATGTACATTCTGTCTTCATCGGTGTAGATGCCGTTTGCAGACTGTACCGCCAATTCCCTGATACGCTGAAGTATGTCCTCAGTTTCCTGGAGATACCCTTCCGATACCTGGATAAACGAAATGCCGTTTTGGGCATTTGTTGAAGCCTGGTTAAGACCGCGAATCTGGCTCCGTAATTTTTCGGAAACCGCCAATCCGGACGCGTCATCGCCCGCACGGTTGATTCGAAGACCCGAGGAGAGTTTCTCCATGTTTTTGGTAAGGAAAACTTGCGTTACCTTGAGGGACCTGTCCGCAAACATTGCGCTCAGGTTGTGATTAATGATCATAAGATCCTCCTTGAACTGTTACGAAAGCATCCATGCTCCCGTTTAGTTTTTGCCGTTTCCGGCTTAAACCGTTAGATAATGTACTGGGCGGAATCCGCGGAAATCCCACGTCAAATACATCTTTCCAATTTTATTGTCGGCAGTCGGGGATTTATACTTTAGATAAATTTAAAAATTATTTTGGGAAGACTATTAACGGCCATACTGGTAATAGTTTTACCA
>NZ_BDHF01000284.1:0-983 GCF_054786115.1 Treponema sp. R80B11-R83G3
CCATTATTAAATAAAAAAGGAAATTTGTAATGAAAAAAATTGGATTAATCGGCTGCGGTCGAATTAGTTTTAAACATATTGAAGCGTTTGTAAATAACGCCGATAAACTAACATTAACGGCGATATGCGATCTTGTTTTATCACGAGCGCAAGAAAAAGAAAACGAATATAAAAAAAGTTTTCCTAACGCTAAGCTTTCTCTTTTTACAGATTACAGGGAAATGCTCGTTAAACAAAAACCAGATATTGTAACAATAGCCGCGGAATCTGGCAAGCATTGCCAAATCGCGTTAGATTGCCTAAATGCGGGTTGCCATGTTATCTGTGAAAAACCGATGGCATTGTCAACAAAAGACGCTGAATTAATGATTTTAACCGCCAAAAGAAAAAATCTTAAACTTGCGGTTTGTTTTCAAAACAGGTTTAACGCTCCAGTGCAAAAACTCCGCACCGCCGTTGAAGCGGGGCGTTTTGGAAAAGTTCTTCATGGCAGTATTCAAATCCGTTGGAACCGCAATGAAGCCTATTATGCCGAAGCGCCATGGCGCGGCACATGGGAACAAGACGGCGGCACGTTGATGAACCAGTGCACTCATGGCATTGATCTTCTTCAGTGGATGATGGGCGAAAACGCCGTTCGCGTGCAGGCGCAGACACGAAGATTTATTCGTCCTATCGAAGCGGAAGATTTTGGCGCCGCAATAATTGAGTTTAAAAACGGCGCTGTTGGAATAATCGAAGGAAGCGCGGATATTTATCCCAAAAATATAAATGAAACGCTTTCCGTCTTTGGCGAAAAAGGTTCGGTTGTAATTGGAGGACTTGCAGTTAATAAATTGGAAACATGGCGTTTTGCTGACGCTGAGAAAATCGGAGACATAGAAGAAAAAGTTTTAAATCCAAACGAAAAAGATCCTCCCACCGTTTATGGGTTCGGGCACTCCGCCCTGTTTAAAGATTTTATTGAAGCTATTGAAAATGAC
>NZ_BDHF01000285.1:0-974 GCF_054786115.1 Treponema sp. R80B11-R83G3
ACCTAAGCTAGAGCAGGGGGCTGACCTAGGCTAGAGCAGAAGGCTGACCTAAGCCAGAGCAGGGGGCTGACCTAACCTAGCGCAGAACCCTGACCTAAGCTAGAGCAGGGGGCTGACCTTATAGCGAAAAAAGTCTAGCCTGTTTTATTTGCCCATGATACAATAAAAACATGGAGCTTGATTTTGAAATAGACAAAATAACCGCATCAATAGAAAACGCCGAAACAGGCGAAGCATTGAAAACATTAGTCTTACCTGTCAATCAAGAAGAACTGAACAAAGTAAATAAAAAAAACGGCGCTTATCGAACATTATGAAAAAACACTCGGTGCGGTGCATTTAGGCGGAGGCTTAATGGCAATTCAGGAAGAAGACGCAAAAAATCTGATAGACAAATATTTTTAACAGGAGGAAGTTATGTATAATCTTGACACCGGCGAAGAAGTAGATTTAGATTTGTTTCTTAATGCTCTTGAAAACGAAGAAATCATTATTGACGGCAGAAGTTTAACCGAACAAGACAAGGAAGAAATCGACAAGAAAATTGCAATGCACAAAGAAATGCAAAAAACCAGGGTAAAAGAGCCTGTTTTAGCTCTGAGTTGAAAATGATTATTCAAATTATCACGACAATAGGTCTTTTCGCTCTAGCAGGGTTTCTCTGGTATATCTTCTTTAAATCCCGTAAAAACGCAGGCTCAAAAGTATAGCCTTCTCAAAGTATCTGTTACCGCTTTTCCGTAGCTTACCATATCTTGTAAGGCACACAATAATGTATGGTAGTCATAATGATAAAATGCTAATTACCGCTAGAAGATGTATGCCGAATAAATTCCTTGAGTACAGTCAGGGCAGGGCTGCGGGTGGCAAAAACATCTTCTGGAATTCCTCGCCGTAGGAGACTTGGGAATAAAACAAAGAAAATTCAGAGAATAATGTTCGGCGACGTACCCTAGATAAAGCTTTCTAACTAC
>NZ_BDHF01000286.1:0-974 GCF_054786115.1 Treponema sp. R80B11-R83G3
ACATAGAAGAATGATAAAATATTTAGATAAAATGAGTTGAAAAAACTATTTTTAAGGAAGGTATAATATGTTATCAGAAAAAGAATTTAAGGAAAAAGAAAATGAACTTGATGAGGAAATGAAAACTATATGGGAAAATCCATGTGTAGATGGTATTACCGAATATTCATTATATAAAGATGAGCCTGTAAAAATATTATGGATATTAAAAGAAAAAAATGGTTCGGATTGTAGTATTACCCATAGGGATTTTCATATAGACGTGAGACGTTATACAAGGTGGCAAGCTACATATGCTAATATAATGTATGTTTCATATGGTATTCGTGAAGGTATAAAATATTTTTCTGAAATACCTCATATTAATAAAGAAGTGTGTACAATAGGTAAAGAGAATGAAATTGTACTTGATAAAATTGCAATAATTAATATCAATAAATCTGGTGGGGGAAGTCGTACTCCAAAGGGAAAAATGATTAAAGAATATGAACGGCCTGGGGTTAAAGATTTTTTATTTAAACAAATTGAATTTATAAATCCTGATATAATTATCAATACACATGGTGTTGAAAATTTTTTCAATGATCAAGTTGGAAGTAATGAAATAATAAATTTTGAATATAACGCCGAAAGATATGCTATAAATAAAAATAAGCTTATAATTTGGACTACTCATCCCTGTGGAGCACACCAAGAAAGTTATTGTAATAATATATTAAATATTATAAATAATGTTAGAAGCAAAAATACCGTCGCCTTCATTACGAAATTTTGTTGTATCAAATATTTTGCCAAAATCCCCCATTCTTTTTACCAAAACAAAGAATTTTCGTCTTTGTTCCCTTGTCATTTCTACAAAATAGTCGAATCCGACGCTTTTCCCGTTTTTGTCATAATACCACTCCAGAGTAAATATTTGTCCAGCATAAATTTCACATGAATTTTCATCCATAACTTTATATGTAACATATTAT
>NZ_BDHF01000287.1:0-963 GCF_054786115.1 Treponema sp. R80B11-R83G3
ACAGATAAGTTGCCGGAAAATGAAAAAAAATTAGCAATAAAATGCAGGAATGATTATTTTGAAAGGAAAAAAGGAGGAAAAAAATAATGGAATCAACATTTGACAAATTTATTAATAATGATCCAAAGGAAAAGGAATTATTTGAAAAAGAATATAATGAATTTCTTTTATCGGAATTTGTACTAGAAAAAATGGAATCTGAAAATATTTCTGTGAGAAAATTGGCAAAAAAGGCAGGAGTGTCCCCGACAATAATACAAAAAATACGGAGTAAAAACGCTGAAAGAATAAATTTTAGGACATTTACAAATGTATTACATACGTTGGGATATAAAATTAACATAGAAAAGATATAATTCCAATAATGATAATTGGAAACACGAAAACGTCGCATAACAGGTCGGTAAACGCGTCGCCGCCTTACGGCGGCTCGGGGGTCCGTTCGGCTAGGTCGCCTGAAGGCTCCCACGCCTCACTCCACCCACATTTTTTTGCGCCCGAAAAACCGCTGCGCGGTTTTCCTTATCGGGCGCAAAAAAACGTCATTTACCGCCGGACGTTATATGCAATGCGCCCTAAAATCTTTTAGACAATTTCAACATTGGCTAAAATAAAAATGGGGTAAAAATATGATTACCCCAATACATCGTGATCCTTGATATAGTTCACAGCATTCATCAAATAATTTTCGCCATTTTTAAATCTTCCCAATCCGGTATTACAGCTATCGCAAATAAAACCTCGTATGTTACCGGTGTGATGGTCATGGTCAGCAACAATTTTTGCAGTTATTCCTGCAATGGAACGTTTTCTGCAAATAGGACAGGTAAACGGCTCGCCTTTTTTAGGTTTTTGCTTTTCCATTTGTTTGGCTTGTTTGGTTTTAGGAGCGCGTTTATCAATGGAAGTTCTGCATTTCTGACAAGTTGGCCTCCTAATTACTCCATGCAAGTTGTTTTGATT
>NZ_BDHF01000288.1:0-962 GCF_054786115.1 Treponema sp. R80B11-R83G3
CATTTACACATAGGCTCATATCCCTTACCTGAGAAAAAAATCCGCAAACTCTACGATAATGTGAACGAAGTTCTTATCATTGAAGAAGGCCAGCCGTTTATTGCGCAAAGGGTTTTTGGCATTACGGGCGCGGACTTAAAACCAATTATTCAATGCGGAGAGCTTGATCCCGATAATGTCCGCAAGGCGCTCGGTCTTCCGCCAAGAAAAAGCGTTAAAGTTGACACAGGCGAGCTTCCCGCGCGGCCTCCGCAACTATGCCAAGGATGCCCCCACGCAGACAGTTACAATACGATTAACAAAGCCGTCGCCGCCATTGACCCGCGCCCCGGACATCCCGACGTGGGAATCAACTCCGACATCGGCTGTTATTCGCTTGGAGCGACTCCGCCGTTTTCCGCAATTGAGAGCGTTATCTGCATGGGCGCTTGCGTAGGCATGGCAAAAGGCGCAAGCGACGCAGGTCTAAAATACGCGCTTGCCGTAATCGGCGATTCAACTTTTATTCATTCAGGCATCACCCCCTTAATTGACGCGGTAGAAGCCGATATTCCGATGACGCTGATAATTCTTGACAACTCTACCGTAGCAATGACATGCAAAAAAAGGAAAGCGGTAAAAGCAGCAGCAGTTTTATTGCCGCCGGAACCTTATGCAGAGGCCCCTTCACTGTTTTATACTTGAATACCGTATTACTCACCATAAAAGGTCTCCCAATTCACGCGCGGAGTTTTTTAGCGGATGATGTATCCCCCAGCCTTCAAGATCACAGGAAAGCGCGTCAGTTGCCATACCGTCAAAAACCTTTTTCCCTTTACATAATACAATGAATCGCATGGAAAGAGCCAAACATTTTTCCAATTCGTGCGTAAGAATAATGACTGTCCTGCCGTCGGCGATTAGTTTTTGAAAAAGCCTGTTTGCCTGTACAACGCCGGGAAAGTCCATGTTGGCATAAGGTT
>NZ_BDHF01000289.1:0-957 GCF_054786115.1 Treponema sp. R80B11-R83G3
GCTTAATACCCGGAAAAAATTACAATAGCGGTCTTCTTGAACTTCACTTTGGACGTGACGGCGTAAACATGAACATTGGAACCGGCGGTGCAAACATCAGTATTGATAATTTAGCAAGTGCTTTCAAAGGCCTTCAAACATTGGATGTAAATTCAAAAATAACCAATGCTGGGAAGAATAATAATTTTGGCGCATTAACAGCATTACGCGTCCAATACGGCTACGGGGACAGTGTACAAAAAGAGCAGTTTTGGGATATACTTAATGGCAATACATTAATCAATACCAATGCCGAAGGAGAATATGACACGGAAACCACTATTAATGAGGACGGAAAAAGAGTGATAAATATAACAGGCTACAAAGAAGGCATGGGTAAAGAAGATCAATTTCTTTTAGGAGTAATGCTTGGGTATGAAGCGTACATAGACGGGTATACTGCCGGGGAAATAGATGCGTCAGGGAAAATTTATACCAACCAATCAAAATCTTTCAATATTGATGTTGCAACAATGGCAAGTGATTTAATGGTAGAGCGTATCATAAAAGAAAACGATTGGTTCGGTAGTGTATTCGAAAAATTTGCTTTTACTGATTTTATAGAAAAAGATATGTATGATGTTTCTCTTTTCAGTAATGACGATTCTCTTTTTAATAACGATGATTCTCTTGAAAAATTTGATCCTAAAGGTGTTATGAATTTTAATGTATTAACCGGAGATGATTATCAGAATGACTACAAAGGAATACCTCTCTTTTTATCAAAAACAAAAGCTACAGTAGATGAGATAAATGAACGAAGAGCTTGGTTAGCTTATGTAAAATACAAGCAAAGAAGTATTAAATGCGAGGGGAATACATTTGTGGAATTTGAAAGAAGATATAATATCCCACATTATTATAAAGATACATATGAAAAAGAATTTGAAGAATTTAAAAAGAATGAAAAACTTCTTA
>NZ_BDHF01000290.1:0-958 GCF_054786115.1 Treponema sp. R80B11-R83G3
TTTCGGAGGCGGCGGCGGGGCAGAATCAAGTTTTGGAGCTTCAGACGGTAAATTTTCAATTGTAATGTCTCCGTAGGTTACCGAACCTGTCGGAATATTCGGCCCCGGACCCGGTTGCGGAGTATTAATGGCATCGTCTTGATTAACTTTGGTTTGGGTTTCAAGCCGGAGAATAAGGGGCGAATCTGAAGTAATTGCGATATTTATGGGGACGGAGGCGGATGATAGCGGGGCGACCTGCAATACGCCGTTGTTAATTGCCACATTAGAGGCGTTTTGTCCCGATTTTTGCACCGTGTTTTCACTGACGGGGAAGCTGGTCTGCTCACCACTGCCGACTTCCATCATGCCGATACGTGTGGCAAGAGCCGAAGCGTCCTGAGAAAAGGCCAATCTGTTTTTTGAGCCTGTCAATTTGGATTCTATTAAAAGCGAAATTGTTCCGCTTTTTACGGTTATAAGGGAAGCGGATATTTTATTACGCCCCCTGTTATTTATCGTTTCTACAAAATTTTTTAAAGTGCCGCCCCGGTAATTAATGGAAATTTCATCATTGCCGACTGAAAAGGAATAAGTGCCGGCTTCTATTCTTGTTTTTTCATCAAGGGGTTGGGATAGGAAACGGTCAGCCTGAGCGGTTTGTTTGACCGTAAAAGAAAAAGTTTGTTCAGCGGCATCCCTGTTCGCGATAGCCGTTAATACGGATTCATCCGTACTTTGGCCAAGTCTTTCGCTAAAAGGGTTTTGAAAAGAGTAGAGTTGGCGGGCGCTGTCGCGCAGGGTATTTATCCGCCTGCCTACTTCCTGCCAGTAGCCTTTTTGGACGCGTAAAGAGTCAATGTTGTTTTGGGCTCTGTCTCTGGGAATTTTTTCAAGTTTCATCAGGCCGTCAATAACCTGATCGGAATTAAACCTGCTTTTTACGCCAGGTATGTAAACATCGGACATAAACTTGTAC
>NZ_BDHF01000291.1:0-955 GCF_054786115.1 Treponema sp. R80B11-R83G3
GGTCAATGCTACGCATTGCCCTATAACCTGCCCCAAACGTCTTTTACCGCCGGAACGTTAGACGAAATACGGGCTAAATATATTTTAATTGTTAAAATTATTTAAAAAATGAATTGGCAAAATATATATAATAAGGTACAATTAAAACATTGGAGGCAAATAAATGAGTAAGGATAATGAAGCATTTAAAATAATAGCCGAAAGGTTTGGGCGTGATACTCTTGTTTCACTTGCAACAATAGATAAAAATAGACCCTTTGTTCGTATTGTTAATGGTTATTATGAGAACGGTTTATTTTATGTTATTACATACAAACTCTCGAATAAAATGAAACAAATTAAAAAGAATCCTGAAGTTGCTGTTTGTGGGGAATGGTTTACCGCAAATGGTATAGGTAAAAATATTGGACACGTTCTCAATAAAAAAAATACGGCCGTTATGGCTAAATTACGTGAAGTATTTGCTGAATGGTATTCGAATGGTCATGTCAATGAAGACGATGTAAATACCTGTATTTTATGTATAAAATTAACAAAAGGCGTTCTATTTAATCAAGGGAAAAAATACAATGTAAATTTCGATGATATGAAATTATAAATATAAGTAATATAAAGAAAAAATGGTGTACGCCCGTACTTCGTCTAACAGGTCGGTATGCGCTTCGCCGCCCGTTGGGCGGCTCGGGCTACGCTCGGCTAGGTCATTCCGCTTCGCTCCATTCCCACGCCTCACTCCGCCACAGTTTTGTAGCCCTGCAAACCTTCGGTTTGCTTATACGGGCTACAAAACCGTCGCATACAGCCGAAACGTTAAGCGACATTTGAGCCAAAAATGTGGAGAAAATAATATAGCAATAATGGGATATTATAAGTAGTTGACAAAAGAAAAATATACGTTTATATTGATTTTATGGTAAATTTTAGAATTTTATCTTTCGATAGGATTATATAAATG
>NZ_BDHF01000292.1:0-1149 GCF_054786115.1 Treponema sp. R80B11-R83G3
CTAGTGTGCTGTAAAATACAGACAACGATATAAAAGAATGATATAATTGAGGCATGAGGAAAATACAGCCGCAAATAAACAAAGAAGACAAATTGCTGATGCAAAGATTATTATCAACAGGGCATCTGGAACAAAAGTTCGCCCAGAGGCTTCAAACGGTGTTGTTACGCGAAAAAGGGAAAGGCACGGGGGAAATCGCCGAGTTTTTGGGGATGAACCGGGCTACCGTAAGCTCATATATTAACCGTTACAATGCTTACGGCATAAACGCGCTTTTAAACGATAAAACGCGAAAACCGGGGAAAGAGCCGGTAAGCCAGGAAATTAAAAATGAAATATGCCGTTTGGCGTGCAATGAAAAGCCTAAAGATGAGACCCATTGGAGCAGCAGAACTCTGGCAAAGCGGGTCGGGATATCCCATACCAAAGCAAGCCAGGTATTGCAGGAATACGGGCTGAAACCGCATATAACGGCAAAGCGCAATTATTCAAACGATCCCGATTTCAAGGCAAAACTAACTGACGTGGTGGGGTTATACTTAAAACCGCCTAAAAACGCCATTATCTGGTGCGTGGATGAGAAAACGCAGATACAGGCGCTGGAAAGAACCCAGCCGGTTTTACCGATAATCCGCAACGTTCCCGAACGCCAAACCGTGGATTACGAGCGTCACGGGACTACGACATTATTCGCCGCGCTGGATTACCTGAGCGGGAGGGTAATAGGCGAATGCAAAGGTTTCCATTCGTCAGAAGATTATATTAATTTTCTGAAGAAGATAGACAAGGGCTGCCCTCCAAGAAAAGTACTGCATATTGTCACTGACAATTTGTCAGCCCATAAAACAAAAGAGGTATACAAGTATCTTGAAAGCAGGCCGGGCAGGTTTGTCCTTCATTTTATTCCAACCCACTCGTCGTGGCTCAATCTTGTAGAACGGTGGTTTTCTGAAATAACAAACAAACGGATACGCAGGGGAAACTTTGAATCCGTGCCGCAGTTGATAAGAGCGATTAAGGATTATATCAGAACTTGGAACAAGTCCGGACGTTCTTTCACATGGACTAAAAAACCGTCTGAGATACTTGCTAAAATTGAAAAGGCTAAATCATGTTGACATATGTATTTTACAGCACACTAGCCGCCGT
>NZ_BDHF01000293.1:0-942 GCF_054786115.1 Treponema sp. R80B11-R83G3
CGATAAATATAGCCAATATTGGGATTAGCACTTTGATTTTGAAACTTACTTTTTTTTCACGCATATTTTTCCCGCTTTGGAATGTTTGTCATTTTGATATTCTACCAAATAAAATGCGACAAATGTGCGACAAATAGGGAGTTTTAACAGGCAAATTCCCTATACTCATGGTTCAAGTATAACAATTGCTAATAATCGGCGGTAAAGCCTATTCTTTTGGTCTTTGGCTCGGCGCACTGCTCGGGATAAATCCCTCGCGCATTATTCATTATAATTATATTTTCTGTGCGCCATGCCGTGTTGAATTTCTCATCTACACGGCGATGCCGTGCATAACTTGGCATCGATAAGGTTATTTAGAGCAATGATGATTTGTTCGATTGTCTTGTCGTGTTTTGAAAGTTTATAGTCGGTATTTTCAATATAGACCATGAGTAGTTTTCGTAATTTAGTAATTTAAACGCCTTGTTCAGTAAAAGCATAAGGCTTGTATTTTCTGGTGTCTTTATTAAAGGTCACAATTTGTGACCTTATCTTTCTTGGTTCGCCCCTATGTTCGTGTGGTTCGTGGTAAAAATATTTTCCTCTTTGTATTCTTCTACTTGACAAAAAAAAACCCTTTAATATAATTAATATATGGTTAATTTTGTCGAAAAAATGGATAGTATAAAGGACTCAATTCTTAAATTTGTTCCGGCAAAATATATATATTTATTCGGTTCTTACGCTTATGGAAATCCAACCGAAGAAAGCGATATAGATTTATATATCATAACTCCTGATAATATAAATAATTTTTCAGAAATATATACAAAAATAATGGTAGATTTAAGTTATAAAAAAATATTTTTTATTGATTTATTATTAAGCAAAGAAAGCGTTTTTAATTCACGAAAAGATAAAAATATATTTGAGAAAACAATCTCTCAAAAAGGTAAAATA
>NZ_BDHF01000294.1:0-926 GCF_054786115.1 Treponema sp. R80B11-R83G3
ACCTTCAGTCGCATAAGGCTTTTTCATATATCAATTTTAAGGAGTTTTTTATGAAAAACAAAATCAATGTACCTTTGGTACAACTGATCGGGATTATCGCCATTGTAGCGGTAATCGGGTTTTCAATGGCGGCTTGCGGCGATGATGATGATAATGACGGCGGAGGGGACAAAAACGTTACTTACGAGTTAGGCGATGTCGGCCCCGGCGGCGGAAGGATCTTTTACAAAAGTGTGACAGGCTTTACCATGACGGACAACAACCAAGTTTGCCATTACCTTGAAGCCGCGCCCCGTGAATCGCGTACCTTTGCATGGGCTTCATCAGGATATACCTCTGCAGATATAACCGGTGTGGGGGAGAGGGAGAATGGAAATGGAAGAAAAAACACCGCCCTTATCCTTGCAACGGACGCTAACGCGCCTGCGGCCAAATTCTGCAAGGAGTATAACGGTGGAGGTAAGACAGACTGGTTCCTGCCGAGCTATTTTGAACTGAAACAGCTGCGTGACTGTGCAGCAACGTCAGCCAATGGTGAAGTTTTCCAGATAGAAAACTTAATTTACTGGTCTTCGTCTTATAACCTTGGTGATATGACTAGTAATATTGCAGTAGCTTGTAGATTTTCCGCTTACAGTGCTGATTATTTAAACCGCACCAAGGATACCACGTTATCTGTCAGGGCTATCCGGGCTTTTTAACTGAGTAGGTGAGTAGAGATTATTGTTCTCAATTTGCGCGTCTTGCTTAGCTTCAGAAAAACGCCAAGCGACCTTCAGTCGCATAAGGCTTTTTCATATATCAATTTTAAGGAGTTTTTTATGAAAAACAAAAACAATGTACCTTTGGTACAACTGATCGGGATTATCGCCATTGTAGCGGTAATCGGGTTTTCAATGGCGGCTTGCGGTGATGACAACGATGAC
>NZ_BDHF01000295.1:0-913 GCF_054786115.1 Treponema sp. R80B11-R83G3
CGCCCTGCCCATCGCAGCGCAGTCCGAGAGCAAAGCGAGAGTAGACCCACCCACCCGGCGCGCGGGGCAGGGGGTAATAATTCAGTATTGGCTTCGTAGTGTTGAACTATCCATAAGATTAAAACAAACAAAAAAACACATTCCCTATTTGTCGCGCTCCCAATTACAGAACAACAAACATAATAAATATTTCCCTCTCTACGCGCACACCGGGCTAAGGGCAATACGGCAACCGCCCGAACCCATAAATTTGTGAAAAGTAAATATTCGCCCTCAGTACTTATTCGCTCCCAATAACATTAGTTCAGACACGCAACATTATCCCCGCTCCAGAGTCGCCACCCCCTTAAAGCCTAAAGGTTAAAATTGCTCCGTTCCGCTGCGCTCCACTCCGCAATTTTTTCGGCAGAGACCGCCCTTTTTTGTGCGGACATTCGATATGCTATCTAAAAAATCTGGATAAAAATGGACAAAAAAGCATGGCAAGGGCAAACTGTAAAATTTAAAAAAAGTGAAAACACGGAATAATAACAACAGGCAAACACCGCGCCCATGCCCAACATCGTGTTGGGCATGGGCATGAAAAAAAAAGCTAATCCTCACGCTTTTTTTTTCTAAGATAATTCCAAAAAGGCATTAAAACAACGGCGTACCGCCGGACGTGTTTTAACATAATAACAAAATAAAACGCCATACTTTTTTGTCTAAAATTACAGGCAAAAAGAAAATAAATAAAAGGCACAAAAAACCCCGGCAACCCGCCCTTCGCAAAATGCCGCAAAACACGCATTATAAAACCCGTGTGGGCAAATCGTAGTACGCCCCACCCGCCAGCGCGACCCACAAGCACGGCGAAATACGGCGGCTACGTCGAGGCGGTTAAAATTATCGTCCCCCCCCTGCCGCCGTATTT
>NZ_BDHF01000296.1:0-910 GCF_054786115.1 Treponema sp. R80B11-R83G3
GTCCCGGAGTGTGTCCGTAAGCGGCGATGGGAGAAATCCCCGGAACTATTTCTTTCAGTTTTTTTCCCAACTCTCCCGGTTCAAACGTAGTAACCTTTGTGCCATAAGGTTTAAGCGCTGCAACCGCTCCCTGATTAACTTGGCTCTTTGTAAAGTATTCCAGTTCTTTAGCGGAAAGGTAAATTTTCGCTTTTGTAAAAACAGCCACCCCGTCTTTTTGCAAACTGCCAAAGTGATCCCCATGCAAGTGGGTAATAAGTACCGCGTCAATATTTTCGGGTTGTACGCCCAGTTTTTTGACTTTTTCTACTATAATACCGCCCATTCCGGTTCCGGTATCTATCAATATATTCTGTTTCGGGGCTTTGATTAAAACGGCATTGGCTGTGTGCTTAAAACCTTCCACCGGAATATAGCGTTTCAGTACTGCCTCGTCCGCTCCGACTAAAATCCCCGTGTTTCCGTCCCTTTCGGATTCTACCAAAATGTAAACTTCATATTGACCGACTTTCAGTGAATAAATACCATCGCTGTCACCCGCATATCCGTTTACGGCCATTGCGTAAAAAATTAACCCCATAAAGCATATTTTTTTCATTTTTTCCTCCTGAATAGAGAATAGCATTTTTTTGGAAAATGAGCAATGAACAATGAACAATTAGCAATTAGCAATGAATAATGAGCAATGAGCAATGGTTTTGTCCGCTGTCTTTTCGTGAGGTTCATATTTAGATTACAGACAACAACAACAACTTCTCCCTCTTCTTCGTGATCTTCTCTTCCTTTGTGTTCTTTTTGAGAAATATTTCGGTAAAATTCCTCTTTATCAATTTTTCTCTTTTTGCTACTATTACTCATAAGGAGCAAAGTATGGAAAAAATCCCAGTTGGTATTTTGGGCGCTACGGGCA
>NZ_BDHF01000297.1:0-926 GCF_054786115.1 Treponema sp. R80B11-R83G3
CTTCATTAGTTTATCATAATCCGTCAGGCTGAATATATTGAGTTGGAAAGCCGTTCCCACAAATAAACCGGGTACGAAGGATGTCGTTATTTTAAGCCCAACCTGTCCCGTAAACGCAACTGGAAAACCGTCTGCAATTCCTTCTTTATGATTCTCAAATCCGCTATCAGTCATAAAATTGGTGCCGATCCGAAAATATGGCATAAAGCCAAAGTTTCCGGCGGGAATACCCCAGTGATACCCTAAAAGCATTCCGATACACCATAAGTCGGGGTCAGTATAATATAGATTGAATCCCAAAACACCCAAAAAATCAAGAGAAAAATAAAATGCGGTGGATGCCCTCTCAAATAGATTGGCATAACCGGCCTCAAGGTGGAGAGCGGAATTAATCCGCAGATTTTCCTTCGCTTTCTTGTCGGCCTCTTTTTTGCTCATTAGCGATTTATCACCGGCGGCGACAGAGCCAAAACTTTTAATCCGCCAGTTGCCGTATTCACGTACCCATATTGAACGAACATCCTTGTTGTTTATAGTAAAGACAACGGTATATTCTTCTCCGGATCCGGTAACTTCTTTTATGGCCGCTTTAATCGTTACCTGTCCGCCGCGAAGGCTGTTCTCAATTGTCCACGCGACGGCGTAACCCATGGCGCCCACTACGCTGTCTTCGCACTTTTCAATAAAAGCGCGCCTAACAGTACTGTTGCCCTTATCATACATTTCAGACACGGCATATTCCGCGTTTTCCCCGACACAAATTGATGAAAGATATTCCGCAATATGAGGATACACAGCCTTGTTTTCACCTAACCCTTTTAAAAAATTTTCAAGCCTTTTGTCCAAAGCGGCTTTAAATGTTTCCGGTTTTTGATTAGTAGCGTTGTTAATAAAAGTTTGAGCCGCAGAAGCGGGAATGGCGTAAT
>NZ_BDHF01000298.1:0-904 GCF_054786115.1 Treponema sp. R80B11-R83G3
GTTTGCAGTTGATTTAGTTGTTAGTCGCAACCGCCGTAACGCGAAACAAGCCCCGATAATTTCACAAACATCTGTGGGCGCCGTTTCATGGGTCGCTCAGGCGGAGACGCCTAACCTTGTGCGGGCGATGGAAGATTTAAAGGAAGCCGGTTTTTGGATTTACGGCGCCGACATGGAGGGCGTGCCTGCCTACAAATTGGATTTAAGCGGAAGAATAGCGTTAGTCTTAGGCAGTGAAGGCGGCGGCATCTCCCGTCTCCTTCGCGAAAAGTGTGACGGCATGGTAGGGATACCGTCATCAGGCAGAATTGATTCGCTCAATGTATCAGTAGCCGCAGGAGTGTTATTGTATGAAGTACGGCGGCAACGCGCCAAATGAATTAGCTTATATTAATAGACATTTTTTCTAGACATTATTTTTGATTAGTGTTATATTATTATTACGAGGTACAAAACATGAAAAAAAGAGTCGTTTTTTTTGTCTTATTACTGTTGGGACTTGTATTCTTTGCTTGTGAATTTAATATACCGAAAGCAATTGAAATTAAAGGCTCTCCTTCAGTTCGGTTTGTTCAAACAATTGATATTGGAGAAAAGTTTACGGATTTGATTAATAAAGCGATTAAAGGAGATGATGGGGAAGGCGCGGAAGGCGTGGAAGGCATGGATATTGTTCCATGTACAAATACGGGATTGACCAATGTTACTTTTTTAATACACATGGATCTTTTTGAAAAAACTCTTACTATAGAAGAAGACTCTCCGGAAGATCTTGCTGAACAATTTCCGGGCATTGATTTGGATTTAATTGATGAATTAACTGAAAATGATACAATTACGCTTGAAGAAGACAGAAACCTTTTAGCTTCACCCGAACCTATGACTTTACCACTTTCAAGTATTG
>NZ_BDHF01000299.1:0-902 GCF_054786115.1 Treponema sp. R80B11-R83G3
GATGATAGCAATGTCTGCGGCATAAAACAAATACCGCTTCTCGGTAAATTGTCTTTGAAAGGGCAAGTTGCCAAAGGTAAACAAAGCGACAATATAATCTTGTTTAACGCTCATCATCTTCAAGTTAATGCCAATCAGCCCATACTGGCGCAAATGGACGGGGAAACACTTTTATTACAACCGGATGATTTCCCAGTGGTAATGACGCTTACCCCTCCGGTAATACCTTTATTAAAACCCGATAAAAATTAAGAATCAACTATTGACAAATAGTTATTTTTATGGCAATGTAATTTACTTATGTAGCTAATATCACAAAATAAAAATGGGGGAAGAGATATAATGGCTGCGACAGGAAAAAGGAAGAAAAAAATACCGCCGATTGATCAAGAATTCCTTGATAAAATGGAAGCTGCTCTTTTAGTCTTAAAATCCGAAATTGTAAATAAATTAATTGCCAGCAATGAGGATTTTAAAGAAATAATGGAAGGGGAAGAGCCGAAGGATCTTGCCGACATTGCCTCCGACGATATGGACAGGAAAATGATCGAAGCCATCGGCACTCAGGAATTAAAGCAGCTTAAACTGATTGAATCCGCCATCACGCGCATAAAACAGGGCAAATACGGCCACTGCATAAAATGCGGAAAGCGTATCCCGCAAGACCGATTGATTGCGATTCCCTACGCCCTCATGTGCATAGAATGTAAATCCGAAGAAGAACGGCGTAACCGATAAAACACGGACTATGAGTCGGTTTTTTGGGTATTGGAAAAACAAATAATTTAACAGGAAAATAGCATGGCAAAAAAAGTAATTGTTTTATTGGCAGATGGTTTTGAAGATGTTGAAGCGGTAACGCCGATTGACTATCTGCGCCGCGCCGGAATAGAAGTGAGTAC
>NZ_BDHF01000300.1:0-896 GCF_054786115.1 Treponema sp. R80B11-R83G3
GCGGTTTCAGGAGCGGGGTATCCCGGCGTGGCAAGTTGGATATGGTCGGTAAAAACGTTTCTTACATTGGCGGCGAAGAGGAAAAGTCTGAGAAAGAACCGCTTAAAATTTTCGGTTACATTGACAATGGCGTGTTTAAAAACGCGGAGTTTCCAAAAATTTCCGCCCATTGTAACCGCGTACCTGTAACTGACGGACATTCGGCGTGTATAAGCCTTGAATTTGCCGCAAAAAAGCCGTCTCTTGAAGAAATAAAGAAAATTTGGGCAGCTTACAAAGGATTGCCGCAGGAGGCAAACCTCCCAATGGCGCCAAAACAGCCGATTATCTACCGTGAAGAGGATAATCGTCCCCAACCGCGTAAGGATCGAGACACAGACAAGGCTATGGCGGTCGTTATAGGGCGGCTTCGTCCCTGTAATGTGTTTGATATACGGTTTGTGGCGCTTTCGCACAATACCGTGCGCGGCGCTGCCGGAGGCGGTATTCTTAACGCGGAATTGTTAAAATACAAAGGATATTTATGATAATTTTCAATTTCCTATTTGACTATTTCAATGAAATATGTGTAGAATTAAAATATTAATTAAAGAAAGGACGAGGATTTTATGGAATTTTTAATAGTTGATGATTCGAGGCCTGCTCGTAATCTTATTAAAACTTATGTTGCCGAGGTAAAGATAGGCGAGCCATGTTATTTTCTTGAGGCGGGAGATAGTGAAACTGCGCTAGATTTGTTAAAAACCAGGCGTGTCGATTTTGTCTTGCTCGACTGGAATTTATCTACGAATACGACAGGCTTGGATATTTTAAAAACAATCAGGGGTTCGGATAAATTAAAGAAATTGCCCGTTATAATGATATCCGGTGAAAGCGATAAACAGCATGTCATTGAA
>NZ_BDHF01000301.1:0-895 GCF_054786115.1 Treponema sp. R80B11-R83G3
CGCTTCCCTGTTCATACTCGCTGTCAACAATTATTTTTCCGCCCATCATTTCAACAAAAGTCTTGCTGATTGAAAGCCCCAAACCAGTTCCGACTATTGTGCGGTTCTTTTCATTCTCGATCCGCTGGAAAGTATTGAAAAGTTTCGGCAGGTCTTCCTTACGCATTCCAACGCCTGAGTCCTTAATTTCAAACGTAAGTTTATCATCGACGGCGGTTACTTTGAATTTCACATAACCTTTTTCGGTATACTTAACCGCGTTTCCGCAAATATTTGTCAGTACCTGTTTAAGCCTTATGTCATCGCCGTACAGATAACGGGGCATCTTCCCTTCGGTTTCATATTTAAATTCAAGGCCTTTCTTTTTTGTAACATAGCTGAACATGGAATGAACATTATCCAAAAGCAAATGAAAATCGTAATTGATCGGGTTAAGCTCCAATTTACCCGCCTCAATTTTTGACATATCCAATATATCGTTGATAATAGAAAGAAGAGAGTGAGCTGAAACTTTAATATCGTTGATAAAACCCATCTGCCGCCTGTTAAGCGGTTCGTAACTTAAAAGATCCGTCATGCCGATAATAGCGTTCATGGGAGTGCGTATTTCGTGGCTCACGTTTGCTAAGAAAGAAGTTTTGTGTTTGTTTTCTAAGTCCGATTTATTTCTTGCCGCGTCAACGCGAATCAGGACAAAAACCAGCACTGATGAAAGCACCGTGCCCAATATAATTAGTATTAGAAGCATATAGGATATGCTTTTATAGTACGGTCCCTTAGGCGTTACAATGCCCATAACCCAGCCGTTGGGGAGATGGTGAAAAGATGCTAGGGCGCGTTCGTTTTTATACGTTATTAGCGGACGTTCGTTAATTTCTATTCCGTTACTTAATTC
>NZ_BDHF01000302.1:0-903 GCF_054786115.1 Treponema sp. R80B11-R83G3
AGTACGGTATTCCTCCACGAGTTGCAAATATAGGCGATAAAACTACTTCACTTTCCGGCAAAGATACTGCAGAGCAACATTCAGCATTTTGGAAATACACGTTAATTCCAATTCTAAGGCAATTTGAACAAATTTTAGAAACTCAATTTTTTATCCGTTTTGGATTAAAAGAACGTGGCGTATTTGATTTATGGGATATACCAGAGTTACAAGAAAACGAAGATCAACAGAGCAAGAGAGACATTGCAGAAATAAACGCAGGATTAAAAACAATTAACGATGTTTTAAAGGAGCGTGGCAAGGAAGCGAAACCGTGGGGCGATATTTGGTATCGACCGCAAAATTTAGTCCCTGCCTCTTTATCAAACCAAAAGGAGATGAAGGGGTAAAAAATGAGGGGCGGTACGTTGGTTGTAAGCCGATCAATTTGTAATCACACTTATTTTAAAAAACGCCTTGAAAGTTCTCTAGGGTTTTTCGCTTGCCCTTTGATTTCTTCCCTCAAAGACTTAATGGTACTTTTAAGGGCTTCCATTTCGGTAGTCTCCTGAACGCTGATTATTTCAATCGTTTTTACAATATCCTCAAGAATAACCTCTTTTTCTTGAAAATAATCCTTAGCGGCTTCGGTGTTAGTAAAGCCAATCTTTTCGATTTTCTTCATTGCGGCTAACTGCTTTTTAACCGCTTCCAGTTCTTCTTTTCCCATAATTACACTCCTGTAAATTTATTTTTATTTTGTATGCGCAGGAAGCATGGCGGGTTATGAAAATGAGGTTAAAACTTGGACTAAATCCAACTATCTTTATGAATCGGCAGACCTTATTTTTATGTATGGGGAGCGAAAAACGGCTGTGAATTTATTTTTTACTGAAAATTGCACTAAACAACAGTATCGCTCTG
>NZ_BDHF01000303.1:0-894 GCF_054786115.1 Treponema sp. R80B11-R83G3
TTATTATAATTATCGGTTATAATAAGATAAAATGATAGAAAATTGCGCTTTATCTTTACCTATAAGGGACGGTTGACATTATGTCGATATAGTTCCTATAATAATATATTGTGGATTAGAGGGGAGAAATGGCCGCGCCACTGCAACTGGCATTTGTAAATTTTACCGCAAACTCATATATAATTGTCGAAGGTAAAAGGAACGCTGACAGATTTTTTATTATTCGCACTGGAAAGGTAAAACTGTCCAAAGAAGTTCAAATTGTTGCCGAAGAATCCGGCGATATCCTTGGACCCGGCGACTTCTTCGGCGTTGTGTCCACAATGTCAGGTCATAGCCATATTGAGACCGCGCAGGCTGTTACGGACGTAACTCTTATCTCAGTTCAAAAAGAGCAGTTCAGCCAGTTAATTCAGGGCAACGCTCCTGTAGCGATGAAAATAATTATGCAGTTCTCCAAAAGAATGCGCTATTTGGACGAAGCTCTTACAAGATTAACGTTAAAGAACAACGCTGCGGAAGACCCAAGTCATATTTATAATGTTGCCGAATATTATGCCAAGCGTAATCAGTACAATCAGGCTTTTTACGCGTATCAGAAGTATGTCAAATGCTGTCCAAACGGCACAAATATGGCAAATGCCGTCGAGCGCATGAAAAAAATCGCCCCCTATGTCAAGAATCTTCAACAGCCTCCAAAGCCCGGCGAAATGGTTCGCTCTTATTCAAAAGATCAGATTGTTTTTTGCGAGGGCGAACCGGGAGACGAGCTTTTTATCATCCAGAAAGGCGCTGTTAAGATAATAAAAATTACCGATAACGAGATTTTGCTTGCAGTGTTAAAAGCCGGTGATATTTTAGATGTTGAATGGCAATTCAGTCAAATTATTAACG
>NZ_BDHF01000304.1:0-890 GCF_054786115.1 Treponema sp. R80B11-R83G3
TTATGAATCTTCATAACTACCTCTTTTTTGGGAATATGATGTCTTTTATGATTACACCGAATTCCCATAATTTTTTGCGTAAAAATCAGCAACGCTAATTTCTTATGGGATAAGCATTTACGGAAACTGTTTATTTTGTAATTAGGTAAAACGTGCAGTTTTCCTTATGTTGGGTATGGTTACGCTGGCAAGGCCGCAACCGGAAAAAGCGTGATCCCCAATGCTTGTAACGCTGTTGGGTATTGTTACGCTGGCAAGGCCGCAATAGGAAAAAGCGTAAGCACCTATGTTGGTAACGCTGTTCGGTATTGTTACGCTGGCAAGGCTGGCGCAACCGGAAAAAGCGTAAGCACCTATGCTGGTAACGCCGTTCGGTATAATTACGCTGGTAATGTTTGTATGTATAAACGCCCTACCATCAATTTCCGTAACTTTGATGCCTTCAATGGTTGCTGGGATAATTACGTCTTTTATTGTGCCGGTATACTTTGTTATAGTTATCCCGCCTCCTTTGTTTTGTACGATTTCAAAATCGTCCCCAGTTTGCGCGAATACTGCCACGCACAGTGCCATGCATAGTAATAATGCGATTACGATTTTTTTCATATTAAACACTCCTTTTGTGTTGTATAAAAATGCCTTTATGCGACCTGTGGTCGCTTGGCGTTTTTTCAAAGTGTGGATAATGTAATGTGGTTGATTGAATAAATACTATTAGATAGTTGACACGATTTTTACATAGTTGATATAATTGCCTGTTGCCTGTTGCCTGTTGCCTGTTGCCTGTTGCCTGTTGCCTGTTGCCTGTTGCCTGTTGCCTGTTGCCTGTTGCCTCTTGCAGATTGCCTGGTGCCTGCTGCATTTTGCCCTTTGCCCGTTGCCTTTTGCCT
>NZ_BDHF01000305.1:0-887 GCF_054786115.1 Treponema sp. R80B11-R83G3
AAATTACAGTTTCTTCGATCTGCATATTTTCTCTCTGCATTACTCCCAGAAAAACCAGGAAAACCAGCGAAATTATAGAAAGGCTGATTTTTCTTCCCAAGTCTGGATTATTTAATCGAATACTGAGGAAAACGCCAATTGACATGCTTAATCCAACCGGAATAAAAACAAAGAAAAATCCAACCCATATCGTTAAACCCATTGAAACGGACAAAATAGTGCCAATTAGAAATGGGAAAATACATTCCAGATATTTTTTCATATTACCCCCAATGCTTTCACTTTTCCTATATTGACAATTAGTTTTGTCGAATTGTTATTTATCGGCACTTTCAATGTATTAAAACCGCCTGGCACTCCCCTTAGGTTATAATTAGTTTTACCGACAGGTTCTGACGGTATGCCAAATAAAATGGTATTGAGTTTTCCATCACCGTTTTTATCCTGAAAAACAGAAACTATATACTCACCGTCAGGCAAATCCAAAGAATGCGTTAAAGCGGTTTTATTTGGCTGTAAAATAAAGTTGGTAAAGGCCGTTTCGTTTTTATAATCATTTTTATTTGAGTATACGGCGACATATACCAAACCGCCGTTCACGATTACTCCGTTAATCTCTACAGTTGTGTGAATATTTTCCGCAAATAAACTTTCAACAACTAAAATTAAAACGCATAATAAAAGCAATTTTCTCAACATATTATTCTCCATGTTGGAATTATAGAATTTTGCTTTTTAAAAGAAACAGAAAGTTAAGTAAGATGCGTAAATTTAACGCTAAGATGCATTATCGGACTGCTTTTCCTGATGTTTTTGCAGTAATTTGTTTAATTCTTTTGCGTCCTTTTTAATCTTGGTAACTGAGATTATCATTGTAAATATGTAGA
>NZ_BDHF01000306.1:0-879 GCF_054786115.1 Treponema sp. R80B11-R83G3
GTTCCATATATCCAAATGGCTATTGTCGCACCAGTCGAAAGCCAAGATTAATGTCCGTGTAGCTCGGGTAGTCGGAAGACCGCCTGACTGAACGGGAGGTTTCCGCCGAATGACCATACCCACCGCTACGAGATATACGGTCTGTGCCGGAGACCGCGCCAGTAGGGTCAGACTGTACCTTGTTTTCATAAGTTCCATACCAATCCCAACACCACTCCCATACGTTACCGCTCATGTCGTACAATCCCAGGGCATTAGGTGCTTTCTTTCCCACTTCGTGGGTTATACGTCCGCTGTTTGCGGAAATCCATGCAACATCGCCAATAGTATCGCTCCCCGAATATGTGTACCCTGTCCAACCTTGTGCGTTTTGATTCCCGCCTTTTGCTGCGTATTCCCACTGCGCTTCGGTCGGAAGGCGGTAACCGTTAGCTCCGCTGACTATTATCACAGCGTCCCATATAGCGTCATTGTTGGTTGTAGGTACTGCTCCCCATGCCGAAGGATCGGTACTCCCCAATATGCTGTATGCGGGATTTAATCCCTCTTTCATGCTCAATGTATTGCAAAACACAATAGCGTTATACCAATTTACCTGTTCCACAGGGCGTTTCCCTTGTACCTCTGTAGCCGCTGGTTCCTTACCTGTAGTCCCGTTAAAGTAACTTGGGTTTGTTCCCATCATCGCCTGATACTGTTCTTGCGTTACCGTGTACTTTCCCATGTAAAAGTCTGTCAGCGTTACCTTGTGTACAGGGGTTACGTCACCTGTCGCAGCGTTTCCCAAATCTTTACCCATCAAAAAACTGCCGCCAGTTATCCGTACCATTTCGACAACTGTTGGAGTTTTGTTTTTATTGTTTTTGTTCGATGTTGAAC
>NZ_BDHF01000307.1:0-882 GCF_054786115.1 Treponema sp. R80B11-R83G3
ATCAAGTAAAGATGACGGTTTTACCGATGATATACCTTTTTAAAATTTATTCTATATAAGGAGATTTTTTATGTCAGATGATAAATATTTTGATAACGAACAACATTCCCGCCACGACAGGGGAATGGATATGCAGATGGACGACCGAGACGGCGACGATAGGGGACGCGGCGGCAAGGGACAGAAAGTTTTTTTCAAGAAAAAGGTTTGCAAATTCTGCGCCCAAAAAATGAAGATAGACTACAAAGAAGTCGATACTCTTCGCAGGTTTATTACAGAAAGGGGGAAAATTCTTCCCCGCCGTATTACCGGAACTTGCGCAAAACATCAGCGCGCTCTGGCCCTTGCCATCAAACAGGCAAGAAGCATCGCCCTTCTTCCCTATGTAGCCGAATAAATTATGCTTGAAGAAGAAGAAGCTTCCTCTCAGGAAGCAGTTTCTCCGCAGGAAGCAGTTTCCACGCAAGAAACAGTCTCCACGCGTGAAACAGACAGCCCATCCTCACCCGCGCAGGAGAGGCTTTCCGGCATTAATAATTATTTTCCTCTTGTTCCTTTACTTGTTTGCACGGCTCTCAGCTTGATTTTCTTAAAAACCGGCCTTCTTTCGCTGTTTTTTCTTGTGCCGCTTGGATATGTAATAATAATATCAGGCTCATTTATGCCGATATTTATAACAGCGGCTGCGGCAAATATCATTCTGATTGTTATTCAGTCTTTTTCAAGGCCTGATATGAGCAATATGCCGGTGGAAATGTTGTACTTAACAACAGTTTTGTTTGGGTTTACGTGGATAATGGGCGGAAAATTTATGCGGACGGCATACCGGTTTGTAATTGCCTCGTCAGTTTGCGCGGTTGTTTTTATCATTTTGATTAACAG
>NZ_BDHF01000308.1:0-875 GCF_054786115.1 Treponema sp. R80B11-R83G3
GTAATAAAACTAAGGGGCATTGGAGAGATGCGAACAATTAGCCTTTCTAGTAGAAATTCGATGTTTACAATTTATAATAATGTTTCATTAGTTTTAGACAACAATATTACTTTACAAGGCATTAGTGACAATTCCTATAGTCTTATAAACCTTGGTGCTGTTGGTAGTACTGGTGGAACTCTAATTATGAACTCAAATTCAATAATTACTGGTAATAATAATACCAATGTAAACAGTTACACTGGCTATAAAGGCGGTGGAGTAATTGTTACCAATAGTACATCAACATTTATTATGAATGGCGGGTCTATCACAAGTAATACCAGTTCAGGTGGAGGTGGCGGAGGTGGAGTGTATATCTCCAATGGAACCTTCATTATGAATGGTGGTGAAATATCAAATAATAACTCTTCTTCCTATGGTGCAGGAGTATATGTTTGGAACGGAACTTTTACAATGAATGGCGGTGAAATATTTGGTAACATTGTTTCTAATAACGGCTCAACTGCTACTGGAGGTGGTGTAGAAATAGATAGTGGTAAATTTATCAAATCAGGAGGAACAATTTATGGCTACACAAACGGAAATAGTATGAGTAATGTTGTGAAAAATGCTTCTGGTGTTGTTCAAAATAATCGAGGACATGCAATATATGCTTCTGGAAGTAACGGTGATGTTCGTAGAGAGAATGACACCGGGCCTGGCGTAATTTTATCTTTTAATGATCCAAGTGGGACATGGTCAGGAGATTGGGATTAATTTAGTTATTTTATAATGGGGGAAAATGTATTATGATGATAATAGAAATTATAAAGAATATTGTTGAAATAATATTCTTTATTTGTACAATAATTGTTGCTTTCTGTGCCTTATAA
>NZ_BDHF01000309.1:0-1100 GCF_054786115.1 Treponema sp. R80B11-R83G3
ATCATTAGTGTCCAAAATAAATCCCCCTACCATACGAACTCCGTCTGACATTCAGGTAACTTATTAATTTTTGGCGGCGGGCTTGTACCACATAAAAAATCATAAAGGGAAACACGTTGAAACAACATTGTCTTTATTACAGAAATAAAATTAGTAAATGACAGATGTAAACTTTTTGATTTTACTTTCAACAGATAAAATAACAGGTACGCTATTAACGCCGTCCATATCTGCGTCATGACGGCGTTTTTGGAGTTGCCATAAAACCGTTTTATTTTCAGGTTTTGTTTTATCGTTTTAAAAAACAATTCTATCTGCCACCGCTCCTTATACACACCGCCTGCAGTCGCGGCAGACCACTTCAGGTTATTCGTTAAAAGCGCTATCCGCTTCTTTGTTTCAGGATCGCGCACCGTTATTTTACGCAGCCTTATTTCTTCCGACAATGACGGAATTATTATTTCATAATCGGATATGACGTTCCCTCCTTCCCTAACAGGATTCTTTTTGACCGGCTTATATGCGGCGTTTTTCTTTAACCGGGTCACAAAATACGCTTTTTTCGCGCAAATTGACGCGAAATAGGCGTAATCGGCGTATCCACGGTCAAAAACAAGCACGTCCCCAGTTTCATACGGCACTTCCCGCGCCTTCTTTGCGTCATGCTCACGGGCGTTTGACTGAACCGCGAAGCAGGGTATCTTCCCCTGATGATCCAGCTTGACCGTAAGCTTTATCCCGCCTTTGCCTTTGCGGAAATCAGCCCAGGGAAATAATTTTAAGCACAGGTCTATCGTCGTGGAATCGATGCTGTACAACGGGTTCTTAAACTTAAACCCGTGGCTTCCAAACGCCGATTGCGCCTGAACCGACAAACTTTCAAATACCGCGTTAAATAAATCCGCGCTCCTATGCGCGTTCGCATACGACAAGGTTGACCTCTTTATTTCCCGTTCGGTATCCTTTATGCCCATGTGGTACCAGCCGTTGCGCTGGCTGTTCATTCCCTGTTCCATGCTCCTAAGCCCGTGCTGGCCGGTCAGTTGGCTGAAGAGCATGGTGACAAATTGCGTCCAGCTTCTTAACCCTTTGGCCCCGTG
>NZ_BDHF01000310.1:0-866 GCF_054786115.1 Treponema sp. R80B11-R83G3
CAAATAATGCGGGCTTTTGTAAAATTAAGGCATTATGTTCTTGCGAAAAGCGGCACAAGTGAACAAATCACAGAATTACGGAAGCTGCTCATGGTCTACATTGAAAATACTGACCATAAACTTTCAAAACATGACAAAGCAATTGAACAAATTATAATTGCTTTGAACAACCTTATTGAAAAACCTCCTGTAACAAAAAGAATAGGCTTTGGAAATTAACAATGAGCAATGTCGTAATTTGTAATTTATATAAAGTATTAATTTGTTACACGCTGTTACAATCTGATAATACGCGCGGTTGTAAGAACCTCGTATCCGTTTTCAGTCATAAGTACGTCATTTTCTAGACGGCAACCCCCAAGCAACGGGTCGTAAAGCCCCGGCTCTATCGTGAAGATCATTCCCGGCTGGAGTACCCATTCATTGTCGTTTGAGTTTCTTATTAACGGGTACTCGTGTTCCTGAAGCCCTATGCCGTGTCCAAGACCGTGGGGCATTTTTTTTCTTGATTTGGAAAAAAGCGCGTCTACTGCGGCGGCGATGTCTCTTGCCATGCATCCGTTATGTGCCATTGAAACTGCGAGCTTGGCCGCTTTTTCAGTCAGATTGACAAGCTTCTCTTGTTTTGGGTCTAAATCGCGGGCAAAAGTGAGGGTTACGTCGGTGCAGTATCCGTTGAATTTTACTCCAAAGTCAAGGATGGAAAGACCCTGTCCGCCAAAAGGAGCGCATGTCCAATTCGGGAAAGCGTGAATCGCAAAACTCCGATCTGGTCCCGCGGCAAGGGTTCCAAAACTTGTTCCCTCGCAATCCCTTCTTCGCGCCTCCACCTCAATAAACAACGCCGCGTCAGCTTCTGTTTTTAT
>NZ_BDHF01000311.1:0-865 GCF_054786115.1 Treponema sp. R80B11-R83G3
GTGTATATACCAGCTTTTTCCACATTGCCTATTAAAATATAACCGTTTAATTTGTTATCACTGTGAAACAGTCGTTTGTAATTGTCTTTTCCCGTTTGCGCGTATACGTCTCCTATGTAATTGCCCGCCGTGATGATATGCAGTCCGAAAAACCCAATCGCATTCATTGGAATTGCCTTGTCAAAACGCGCGCCGCTATTTGCGCCGCTATTTGCGCCGTAATTTGCGCCGTTGCAGGAGGCGTTTTCGCCTGAGACTTTATCGCCAACGCCGTCTGCCATATTGATTCCCGCGCACTCGCACTGCATATAAGCGTTAGGCAAAAGCGCCATAATTTTACTCTGCCCGCTTGACACGTCGTTTGTCTGCGTACAGTCTCCGGCAGCGTAAATGTCCCCGGCGGAAGTTTCAGATTTTTCATTGATAACGATGCCGCGCTCAATTTTCGCAATCCCGTTTAAAAGCGCGGTATTTGGACGCACTCCAACGGCAAGGACTAAAATATCGAAATCTTCCGTCTCGCCGTTTTCAAAAATAGCCTTGTTACTCTCAAATTTCTTGATGCTGGCGGCAAGCTTAAACTCAACGCCCTTGCTTTCCAGATGAGCTTGAACCATTTTTGCGCCGTCTTCGTCAAGAATACTGGATAAAATCCTAGGGGCAAGATCAACTACCGTTATGTGTTTTACCCGCTCGTGAATGCCCTCGGCGCACTTCAGCCCGATAAGACCCGCGCCTATTATCAGTACTCGCTTGTTTTTTTCCAGCATAGAGTCCAACTTTTTCGCGTCGTCAAGGCTCATAAACGTGCATTTATCTTTTACTGAATTAAGCCCCTCAAAAGGCGGCACAAAAGGCAAAGAAC
>NZ_BDHF01000312.1:0-864 GCF_054786115.1 Treponema sp. R80B11-R83G3
GAATTATATTTATCGTTTGATACACTTGAGATAGGTATTATCATACCTATCTTGCCATTTTTCTGTAATAATGAAATTGCCCTATCAGCAACAAACGCATACAAATTCCCACATCCTTCTGTTTCATATCCTTTTATAACATAATCTTTCTTAACCTTGCTATACTCCACATACGGCGGATTCCCAATCACCACATCAAATCCGCCTTTGCTGATTATCCCGTAAAATTCAGCGAACCAGTGGAATGGCTGGTGGCTTTCCTTCCACGCCTGATAAGCGGTCTCTTTTTCTTTCTTTCTTTTCCATTGCGTTTTTGCCCCAAGCCCATAAGTATCGGCAAGGTAACGGTTTAATTTTTCATCAAGGTCTTTTAATTCAACTGTTAGGGTTTTCTTTATATCTTTGTATTTTTCATTATTACTGCCTACTTCAGTCTGTAATTCCTGAAAATGATTAAATATTTTTTCTACTGATTTACATTTTTCTTTTAATTCGTCCAATTTTTCCTTGTAAATTAATTCGCCTTCCGTGCTTTTAACAACTTCTTCAAGCTGTTGTTCAGTGGCAAAACCGACAAGGGTATTGCCGGAACGTATATTAAAATCAATATCGGGGAGCGGTTCAAGTCCGTAGTTTTTTTTACGTTTTGACGGGTCAACCTCGGCAACCAGTTTCAGGAAAAGCCTTAGTTTGGCTATTTCTACCGCCTCTTTCATTAAATCTACGCCGTACAGGTTATTCAGAATTATTGTCTTATAAATATAATAACTAAGATTGGGATGTTCTCCCAACAATATGGGCGTTAATCTCTGTTCAAAATCGGTATTTCCTTTGGGATTTTCCTTCCACCATTCTTCCATACGC
>NZ_BDHF01000313.1:0-863 GCF_054786115.1 Treponema sp. R80B11-R83G3
AAGCCCTGCCGGGGTAAAAAAATTGTCCCAATTTAAGAAATCCGGCAGACACGGTACAATCGGCTTTTATACATGAAGAAGTACATTTTCCGTTGTCGCAATCAAGCCCCGATGGAGTATCAACCGCCAAAACAGAAGCCTTGCTGGAGTTCACAGCTTTAATCACATCAGCGTACAATCCGCGAGGTTCTCCGTTCGCACCGATTCCAAGCATCGCGTCGATTATCAAACTGTAATTGTTAAAATCGGGTAATTTTTCATTGCTTGTAAGTATGCGAACGACGCCGTTTTTTAAATCGGCGTAATCCTTAAACGCCAATGCCGCTTCACCGATTAATTCTTTGGTATCGCAAAGAGAAAAACAATCAACATTAATTCCTGCTTCTTGCAGTAGCCGTGCCGCGACATAGCCGTCTCCGCCGTTATTACCCTTACCGCATATTACCGCTATATTTTTATTCCCATCTTTCACGGCTGTCTTATCCAACATAGCCAACGCCGCTTGATAAATATGCTTGCCGGCGGCGCACATATAAGAGTACCCGGTATCGGTATTGCCGTTTATCGCCAGTTGATCAACAAGCTTCATTCGGGCGGTAGTGAGAACATTATTTATATTTCTAAATTGAGTCGCCTCTGCCATAAAATGCTCCACCTCAAAAACATTCGGTATAAATACTAATGATCAGCTAACGCCGTGGAACCGCCGGTAATCTCCGCCATTTCCTGCGTAATGCCCGCCTGACGCGCGCGGTTGTAACTTATTTTCAGTGAACCAAGCATATCTTCGGCGCTTTTGGAAGCCTCGTCCATCGCGTTCATGCGGGCGCTTTGTTCGCTGGCGTGAGATTCAACCATCGCCC
>NZ_BDHF01000314.1:0-861 GCF_054786115.1 Treponema sp. R80B11-R83G3
TTTCTATGTCCGCTATTTTGATGATAAAATCAAACTTCCCGAAGACAACCCAACATTGGGCATTATTCTATGCGCCGATAAAAATGAGTCAATGGCAAAATACTCTGTTCTTTCCGATAAAGACAATCTCTTTGCCTCAAAATATATGGATTATCTTCCCACGGAAGAAGAACTGAAACGGGAACTGGAACACGAGCGGGCTATTATTGAAAGCAAGCTGAAGGAAGACGATAATGGCTAAAATCATTGACCAGTTGATAATAAACTCTCCCTACGAAGAACCAAAAGAGTATTGGGATTACAATGAAAACAGCCAGTCATTTGACCGTAAATCAGGCAGACGTTCCGCAGGGTATTATATTGCAAATCAGGGAAGCAACCAGTTTAACGAAAAAGGCAATTTTATACCCTTGCCCCTAGTCAACGAAATACGCAAGCGGGTAAAAGCATGGAAGACAAATAATTACCCCGGCATTACAAGCGTTACACGAAAACTAATTGAACACTGGTACGCAAAGGAAGTCCGTAAATACGCTTTTTTCTTTTGCCAACTGGACGCTATCGAAACCGTCATCTGGCTTGCCGAAGCTCCTGAAACCGAAAAAAACGGGCTTGACATACAGGGAGACGGAGGCGATTTTAAGCGTCTTTGTACAAAACTCTGCACGGGCGGCGGAAAAACCACCGTCATGGCAATGCTCATAGCTTGGCAAATCTGTAACAAAGTTTCATATCCGCAAGACAAAAGGTTTTCTAAAAATGTTTTTATAGTTGCCCCTGGAATAACCGTAAGAGACCGGTTAAAAGTATTGCTCCCCGGCGGAGGGGCGAATTATTACATTGATTTTAACGTCGTCCCCG
>NZ_BDHF01000315.1:0-862 GCF_054786115.1 Treponema sp. R80B11-R83G3
GAATAATATTTAGATACTAAAACATAAGGAATTTACAATGAAATACAGACTATTGGTTTTAGGATTGCTATTTTTGATTGGGATTAATATAAATGCACAAGAATTTAGAATTCCACCTAAAGTAGATTTATTAAAAGTTGCTGTAGGCGGTTGGGGATATAGGCCAGATATAAGAATATGGGGTTGGTCCAAAACAGGAAAGGTTGCATACTCCAGTGAAGCAGTAGGTGGATACAGCGGTTTTATAACAGTTTATTTTATCATTTTTGACTTTGTTAATGATAAAATGTTGATAAATATTAAAGCCGATGCGTATGAAATTGACAGTGATGAACCGGAGAATATTATTGCAGAATATCTGTTTAATCATATTAAAGATAAAATAACGAATGCCATGAAGGCACATAGTATTGAAGAACAATATACCGAGTTTTTGCCTTTTCCCATAACGAGGAATGGCATAGAGTATAGGGTCACTATTTCTGATATTGTATCAGGAGAAGATATGTGGGGAGAAATTCCAATAGAAAAATATGCTGTTTCAATTACCGCAAATGGAAAAAAGAAGACAATATTTACTAAAGAAAATACCAGAGCTTCAAAGGTACACTTTTGCGGATATTTTTTGAGCCCATTTGAAAATAGGGCATTGATTATTTTGGCAGAACAGACTCCACCTGGCTTTGAAGGTGATGTTGACATATATTATGTGCTTAGTGGTTGTCATTTAGAGACGGGTTTTAAATAATATAATTAATGTATAATATTAGTATAAAAATATATTGTCATTATGAAAGCAAGGGGTACTTCGTGTAACAGGTCTGTAACTGCATCGCCGCCTTACGGCGGCTCGGGAAAGGGC
>NZ_BDHF01000316.1:0-872 GCF_054786115.1 Treponema sp. R80B11-R83G3
GTTATAGGCGTCCATCTCGAAAGTTGTCCCTCTGACGGAAGCGGTGGCGCTGGGGCTTTGCACGTTAAGGTTTGTTTTTGTGCCGGCGGGAGGTTTTACCTCAACTCTCACTTTTCCCGACTGCAAACTTAGATTGACGTTCTCGGCGTTTTCAACGGACTGAATTTCGGCGAGGGTTAAGCGGGTCAGCGGACGCACGGTAATGACGGAACTGCCAATGGCGATGATGGCGGTGCTTCTGAAACCTGTCGAAACAATTGTGTTGGAAGATACGGAGTCGCCTGCGGAAGCGGGAACAAAAGCGGACGCGCCAGAGCGTTTTAATTCAACTTCGCCTGTTAATTCACGGATAACGCCGTTTTGGCAGAACGCCCCGACAGCCAATGTGATAAAAATAACGGTAAAAATAATCTTTTTCATTTTATTCCTCCTAAAATAAAAAATTATAATAATGACATAATGACGCCTAAATCCACGCGCCATTTTATTTTTTCGTTTTGCACGGCATTGCCGAGAGACGGAAGGAAAACGCCGCCGCCCACGCTGAATTGCAAATCGGAAGCGGCGTTCCAAATTATCCGTGCCGACGCTTCCGCTCCCAGTAATTTCCCTTCGCTGTCGGCGGTTACCGGATATTCCATAAAGGTTTCCAAATCGTTACGCAAAAAGTATGAGGCTGTGAGCGAGCCGCTTAAATCGTTGTTAAACTTTGACGAATAATTAAGGGTAAAGATTGAAAGCCCCGGCAATCTTGTTTTCAATACATATCCGTATTCCTTGCCAGTAATCGGGACGAACGCCCCGACTGAATCGCCGTTAATTCCGCTCGTGATTAAACCTGTGAACGAAAGGCGGCTGTTGATGGACGGAAA
>NZ_BDHF01000317.1:0-860 GCF_054786115.1 Treponema sp. R80B11-R83G3
GGCCAGGGAATGCCACGGCTGTAGGGGCTGAAATCGCTGGAGCCTGAACTGTTGACCGCCTTTATCCAAATATAATAAGCGGTCTTATTGGTAAGTTCGGTCAAGACTGTCGTTGTTCCTGTAACTGTTTTTATTGGGGACTCAGGCGGTTGTTGCGCGGTGTTTACGTACACCTCATAATGTTCAGCGCCTTGAACCGCGATCCATAGCAAGGTTAACATTTCGTCTAAAGCCGATACCACAGGCGCGTCTGGAACATCAGGTTCCGCGCTGTTCTGGGGAATCCCGGCGACATTTTCCAATATTATTTCAACTTCCGTGGTCAGCGAGACATTGCCGTCAAAAACAAAAACGTACACATGCCCCGCCTCAAAACTGACAATGGACTCGGAGAACGCTTTGTAATCCGCTCCGGAGACCGTTTATTATGTGTGGATAAAAGCGAAAAACATTGTAGGCACAAGCGGCTTTAGCCTGGCGGCAAACGCGAAGCCTTCCGCTTTTGCGGTTCTGCCTGAAACGCCGGTTCTGCCTACGGTAACTCCCGGCTCAAGGGCGTTAAGCGTAAGTTGGACGCCCGTTGAGGGCGCTTTGTCCTACGAAGTGTGGACGGGTACAACCAACAATCCTGCAAGCGCCCAAAAAAATGGCGCGGATGTTTCAAGCGCGTCTGTAACGCTGACAGGACTTACCAACGAGACCACATACGACATTTGGATAAAGGCGAAAAACAATATCGGCGCAAGCGAATTAAGCCCTCGTGCGAGCGGAACGCCGTCGGCATTTGCCGCAATTCCGCCCGCGCCTCTGGTCGCGCCATCTGTAATTGCCGGAAGCGGACAGCTTACGGTAAGTTGTAA
>NZ_BDHF01000318.1:0-848 GCF_054786115.1 Treponema sp. R80B11-R83G3
CTGTTATCCTCAGCCGCCGCGCCTGTTATATCCTCCGGAAGATTGGACATAAGCAGAAAAAATACCAGTTGGCTGTAAAGCATCATTTCAAGCAGAAAATCCTGTAAATGATTAATAATTGCCGATTCAAGACTGGTTTCTTTAGGAGAGGGATTTTCAGGTAAATCAAGAAATTCAAGGACATAAGGGTCTTTTATAAAGTTTTCTGTAACAACCTTGTTTTCTTGTTCATCTGCTGTGGAAACAACATTTTGCGAAGAAATAAGCCTTTCAAAATAATTTGTATGGATATTCCGCTCCAGAACTCGGACGCTCCACCCCTGCGATCGTGCCTCATTAAGGTAATATTTACGAGCTTTTTCAGTATCAAGACGCATAATAAGCCTGATATGCGACCAACTCAATTCGCTACACAGTGTGTAGCGAATTTCATCATTTGACCATGTAAGATAGAATTGCCTAAAATTCTTTAAATTTGCCTCTGAAAAGCCTCTGCCAAATGTATCATTTAGATAACGAGATAAATTTACAATTAGCTGATCGCCGTAATTTGCCCGCTCTTTTCCCTGCTGTTCCTGCTCTACTATTCGCCTGCCAATATTCCAATATGTTTCCACCATTGTATAATTGACAGCAGTATTGGCCTTTTGACGGCCTTCACTTAATATCCTTGAAATATCAGCAAAAAACAGTTTCTCGCTTTCAGAAGGAGAATTGATTAACTTTTTCTTTTTATTTTGTTTCATTAGCTGAGGTGCCGCAGTCATAGCGAGGTATGTTACATTTTTTAGAAAAGTTACTAATCACGCCACCTCTCCATTTAAGGTTTTTTTAACCATAATGTTATA
>NZ_BDHF01000319.1:0-843 GCF_054786115.1 Treponema sp. R80B11-R83G3
ATGCAGGACGGCGAATCGTGAAGGCGGCGGGAAAGTTTTACGTCTTTTACGCGGTCTCCAAGAGCCTTTTTAATTTTTTCGATGACGGGCTTTGCCTCTTTTTCAGCGTCCTTGTCTTTCTTTTCACCTAACTCTTCGTCCGCGCCCGCGCGGTTTACCGCTTTAAGTTCCCAACTTTGACTTTCGCTCTTGCCGTCCGCGCCGGCTGTTTCTTTGCGGTAACTGTGCAGAGTGGGAATTACAATGTCGTCAATTTCATCGGACATGATTAGGACTTCAATTTCTTTTGCGCGATAGGCTTCCAACAACGGAGAAGATCGCAGGGTTTTTTCATCGCCGCCTGTGATGTAGTAGATATGCTTTTGATCGCTTTTCATGCGGGAGACATATTCGGCGAAACTTGTCCAGCCGGTATTACCGGATGCGCTTTCAACGGCGGTGCTTTTAAAGCGCACAAGTTCCTGAATCGCGTCGCGGTTGGCAAAATCCTGATAAAGCCCCTCTTTAAGAGGACGGTTAAATTGTTCTATAAAAGTTCCCCATTTTCCCTTCGCTTCGTCAGAACCTGACGCGGCGTTATCTGCCATTTGTTTAAATTCGGAAAGCAGTTTTTTTACGGACGCGTTTTTTATGTTGAGCAAGATTTTATTCTGCTGTAATATTTCTCTGCTTACGTTAAGAGGCAGATCTTCAGAATCAATTACGCCGCGTACAAAACGCAAGTATGTCGGCATCAGTTCTTTGTCGTCGTCTGTGATAACAACTCGTTTTTCATAGAGTTTAACGCCCGGTTTGTAATCTACATTGTATAAATCAAACTGCGCTTTTTTAGGAATGTAAAAC
>NZ_BDHF01000320.1:0-846 GCF_054786115.1 Treponema sp. R80B11-R83G3
TTTAACTCACCCATCTTGCGTATGTATTCTATCTCGTTCTGCGTGAAGCCTGTCATGGTTTTTACTGCCATCGCTATGCCCTCCTCTCGGTTGGTTATATCAATTATTTTAGCCCTTTTTTCATCGTCTGTCAAATATTCAAAAAATATTGCCCACTGTTCCGCGTCTGTCATCTCTTCAATGGGTTTTCCGGCTATGGGTTTTGTTTTTACCAGTTCAACAGTTATTATTCTTGTCTTTCCGCCAAGACAGACGCGGGTTTTAAGATCGCTGTATGAAAAATCGTGTATGAGGTTCTCGTCCGGGAAAAATTTTCCCTTTGCAAGAATTGCGATTTGATACGTTTCTTTCAAATCGTCATAATTTTTGCCATCCCCGTGAATGTCCTGCCCGGTAAATAATACTGCCGTATAGTACTCAAGACGCACCATTTCATTCGCGTTGGGATTAAACGACATTTCCACATTGACAAGTTCGCCTTCCTTTGTTCTGCAGGATACGTCTAAGCGTACGTATTTCTGCCTCAAATCTTTAATCGGCGGCTCGTTGGCAGTGATTATCTCCACCGCGATAGTTCGTCCGATAAGCGCGGAAATCAGGGCTGATAGCGCGCCTCTTGACGCTGACGTGTCTTTTGTGAATACGGCTTTGAACACATGGTCATAGCGGATGTCCAAGATACGCTCCCCGTCCCTGAAAGGGAAAGGACCCCACTCGTACTTGGCGGGATTTTGATTGTTTGCTTCCATAAATGTCCTCCTATAGTGGTTTGCAGTTGACCGCCGCAGGACGGTTTTTAAAAACTACATACCCTATATGGCGTGGACTCGCGGTTTTGCTTGACTG
>NZ_BDHF01000321.1:0-838 GCF_054786115.1 Treponema sp. R80B11-R83G3
GTATTAATGACTTTGTATAAAGAAGATAAAGCTCTTGTTTTAAAGTTGACTTCTCCTTTAAAAACAGTTTCACAAATTGTAGGCATATCCGCATCAACGGACGAATCATCCGAAAGCGTTCAGGTTGTAGGGCAGGATAGTTCCTTTTTAACCGCGGGCGTTAAATTTACAATTCAAAACGGTTTGTTGACGGCGCAAATTAATATTATCGGAAACCCGGCACCTGTTGAATTAGCGGTAAAACCAATTATGCTTGAAGCGGAAGTTAAAAATGAATTTAACATTATGCTTGGATTTTCGGGAGACGATTTATTAAATCAATTAAAGAGCGCTGCTGAAGAAGTTAAAGAATCAGAAGCGGTTGAAAAATCAGAAACAATTGAAGAATTAGAAGCAATTAAAAAACCAGAATCTTCCGTGAAACAGGTAAAAACAGGCGTTCTTCCCGAGCCTGAGTATACCGCGCTTTGGGATGAATTTGCCCTGTACTATATGCCGCCAAAAGACATACTTACTGTAACTAAAAAACCTGTAATAAATGAAGATCAGCCGGTAACCTCGCTTGAGAATTAATTCCTTATTATGAAAAAAAAATATTTTGCGGTTGCGTGTTTATCAATAATATTGATTTTATTTTCATGCGCCAATCGAAAGGCAGCTAATTATTTTCCTGTTCCCGAATTCGGCATATCTAAAGATGAAGATATTATTTCCGTTGATGTCGGCAATATTATTGAAACGAAAAACGGCTCGGCAAGGCAAATTCCGGCATGGCTTCGTTCTTTTTTAAATGGAGGGATAGAAGCTGTTGAAAAGCTGGACATTTACAGTAATAAAT
>NZ_BDHF01000322.1:0-837 GCF_054786115.1 Treponema sp. R80B11-R83G3
ATTAGGCTTGTTTCCGTTCCTCTTGCGGTATGCCCTGTACGGGAAAAGAAAACACATTAGGCGGCATTTCCGTTCTTTCCGTTGTCTGTGTTTTATCCTGAACAGGCTGTAACAACGCCTCCTGTATCTCCTTCGCCTTCACAAATTCAAGAGGGTCAAAATGCGTGTAACGCTCCGTCATTCTTTCGCTCTTGTGCGTGGTTATCGCCTGCGCCTGTTCCGTTGTCATGCCGCCCTTTAGCATTTCCGTATTAAAAAAATGCCGCCAAGCGTGTATATGCAAATTCCGCTCTTTTATTTCCGCGCTGCTAATACCGATGTTTACCAACGCCTTGCGCAAATACATTAAAACCGTTTTACGGCAAATAGGGCTGCCGCCGCCGTCCGTAGAGAATAAATATCCGTCTCCGCTTTTTTCTTTCAAAAGTTTCAAATCCGCAATCAAAGAAGCAGGAAGCGGTATATTATGTTTGTCCTTTGTTTTAGTCAGCCTGTAGCCGTAATTGTCGTGTTGCATACAGACGTAGATATGATCATCGAACAGACAACTCCCTTTAAGCCCTAAAATTTCCGACACCCTCATTCCAGACAACGCCGCCACTTTGTTCACGGTACAGGTAATATGGCTGTTTTCCCACACCTTGCGCCAATCGCCCACAAATAATTTTTTGAATTCAATCGGAGTGATAATTTTAATTTCGGCTCGGTCGTTTATAAGCCGTTCAACTTTGGCGGTAGGGTCAACAGGAATTATCCCACGTTCCACAGCCTCAATCATCATAGTTTTGAAAGTTCCGTAATAGCCGTTAATGGTCGTGTTTTTATATTTTTGTTTAA
>NZ_BDHF01000323.1:0-830 GCF_054786115.1 Treponema sp. R80B11-R83G3
TTTTGCCCCTGTTCACAACGGGCATATTGTTCTGGCTGAAAAAGCTCTAGCAGAGTTAAAACTCGACAGGGTGGTTTTTATCCCCGCTTACCGCTCCCCATTTAAATTAGACGCTCAGGGGATGGAAATAAGCGCGAAAGACAGAATAGATATGCTTGCAGTCTCAATAGTCGGCGACCACAGGTTTGCCATTGACATTTGCGAGATAAGGCGGGAAGGAGTTTCGTACACAATAAACACTCTGGAAGATATAATCGAGAGGTATTTACCTGATGGCAAACCCGCGCTGATTATCGGCGATGATGTTGCCGCCGATTTTCCAAAATGGCGCGATAGCGACAGAATTTTAAAATTAGCGGATATTGCCATCGCGCACAGGGTCAATTCCACTGCGGTTAATTACCCATTTGCCCATATCACTATCGAAAACGAAATACTCGACGTTTCCTCGCATGAAATAAGACGAATGATAGGCGAAGGCGGCGATTGGCAAAGACTTGTTCCCCCTAGGGCAGCCGCTATTATCACAGACAGGAAATTATACGGCTACAGCGGCAATTCGCGCCCCAATACCGCTCCTGACAGCGTTATTCAGCGCGTTGAGACGGCGGCGAGGGAAACCCTCAGTACCGAGCGTATCTTCGGATACCTCCATTCCTTTTGCCTGTACTTTAGCGATGGATTTTTCAAGCACTGCAAAAAGAATGTTATCCAATGTGTCTTCCCTGCACATTCTCCTTAAAGCAGTATCAATATTTCTTGAGGCTTCGGTTTTATCGGCAATAAATATTACCTTTGCCAACTGCCCCATATTTTCGCCGCCTGAGGTA
>NZ_BDHF01000324.1:0-833 GCF_054786115.1 Treponema sp. R80B11-R83G3
GTCGCAAAATTTAATAAAAAGATACGGTTCTGGCTTTGAATTAAGAAGTTTGCGGCGAATGGTTCAATTTGCTGAATTATTCCCGGATTTATCAATTGTGTCGACACTGTCGACACAATTAAGCTGGTCTCACTTTATCGAAATCTTGCCATTGGAAACCGAAAAAGCAAGATTATATTACGCAAATGACGCTATTACAAGAAACTTGGGTATTCGTGAGCTTCGTAATCAAATTTCCAGAAAAGCCTATGAACGACGGGAAATAGCCAATTCACAGTTAAGCAAAGAGTCTATTGTCCCTTTTAATGTTTTCAAAGACCCTTACTTATTGAACCTCAACCGAACCTGACCATAGGTCAGGTGAAGGTTCCCCTCTTGATACTTTAGGATTAAAAGAAAATTTTCTTGAAGCCGATCTCGAAAAAGCAATACTAACAGAACTCGAAGCGTTTATTCTGGAATTTGGTCATGGCTTCACATTTGTAGAAAGGCAAAAACGAATGATCATTGGCGGAGAAGATATAGTTTTAGATTTGCTGTTTTACCATCGTATACTGAAAAGGCTTGTGGCAGTTGAATTAAAACTCGGTGTTTTTAAATCAGCTTATAAAGGGCAGATGGAACTGTACTTAAAGTGGCTTGACCGCTATGAACGACATGTGGACGAAGAATCGCCGATAGGAATTATTCTCTGCGCTACCGCAAATCGTGAAAAAATAGAACTTCTTGAAATGGATAAAGCGGGAATAGCCGTAGCGGAATTCTGGACGCACTTGCCGCCAAAAGCTGAGTTTGAAAAAAGGATCAAGGGTATATTAGTCGAAGCACGAGAA
>NZ_BDHF01000325.1:0-900 GCF_054786115.1 Treponema sp. R80B11-R83G3
CTGTTAAATTATTTTCTTTAAGAAGTTTTACTGCCAATTCAACAGCGGCATTAATTGTCTCATCAGTAAAGTTCCCCTCTTTATCAATACACATCTCAATTCCGATAGTGCAAAAATTAGGGCTTATTTTTACAGGATCAGAAGCGTAAAAACCAAATTTTGATCTAGCCCAATCCGTATAAATCCTGCCCGAAGCAGGATCGGGCTTGTCAGTACCGCAATGCCAAGCAACCTCATTATCTGGCACGGCATGGTAAATATCGCCGTTCAAATCTATAATGTAATGCGCCGATGAATAATGTTTTTCTAATGGGCAATTTTTCTCAAAGTAACCCCAAGTATTAATTGCCCTCTGATTATTCACTCCTACATAATGAAAAATAATCCCCTTACAGACCGCAATCTTTTTACCTGAACGGCTGTATGGATTAACCGTTAAAAGTTTTTCAATAATATTCACTATTTGCCTCCATGCTTTAAAAAATTGACAATTATTGAAACCGCCAACGCCACACCCGAAATTAAAACCGCAACAATGGATATGCGTTCTTTGTTTCTTTCACCTTCTTTTCTTTCAAGTTTTTCTACACGCCCTATAACGTGTTCTTTAAATTCCCGCATTTCCCCTTTAAGCTCCTTCATTTCAGCTAACGTCTCTACAATTAGCTTTCTGTCTTCATTGTTCATACTTGCCCCCTGTCTTGTATTTCTATTTTTCATGTTTCCCCCTTATTCAATCACCCTAAAAGACGCAACAAACGCCTTATCTTTTTTATACCTGAAAGAAAAAGCGTTAATCGTTCCCCCCGTTTCATCATCTTTTGTTTTTATTTTTACTTTCGCTCCCACCCTCGCATTAAACAACGCTCTGTGTGTTTTAATCGTAAACTCCCTTCTATC
>NZ_BDHF01000326.1:0-825 GCF_054786115.1 Treponema sp. R80B11-R83G3
ATACGGTTTAAACGCGGGGACGCTTACGGTAAGAGGCGTCGGCCCCGTCTACACGTTCAACTCCGTTGCCGAGTTTTCGACGTGGTTAAACGCCCAAAGCGCCAACACCGAATTCGAGCCTTATACTGTTAAATTGAACGTGGGCGATCTTGGTGGGGAAGCAGTCACAGCGGGAAGCGTCGGTTCGGTGCTGAACGCCAACAGCGGCAAATACGTAAACCTTGACCTTTCCGGCAGTACGATAACCAGCGTGCCGGATTTGGCTTTTTGTATTACAAATGTTGTTTACGATCAGGGTTGGGAATATACATATTATATCGGATGCGATACGCTTGTCGGCATAACTTTGCCGGACAGCCTTATCAGCATTGGGGAGCGCGCTTTGAGCGGCTGTCATGGACTTACCGTCATAAGCATATCGGACAGCGTTAAAACCATAGGAGATAGCGCTATTAGCAACTGCACCGGCCTTCAGAGCGTAACCATAGGCAGCGGCGTTACAAACTTTGGATATGGGGCTTTTTGGTACTGCCCCAACCTTACCAGCGTAACCATAAGAAACGGTGTTACCGTCATTGGGATTTTAGCTTTTAAAAACTGCTACAGCCTTACCAGCGTAAGCATACCGGACAGCGTTACCAGCATTGAGGGCGGGGCATTTGACGATTGCAGGAACCTTGTAAGCGTAAGCATACCCGACAGCGTTACCAGAGTTCGTACCCCATTACTCCCTATTACCCTGTAGTACTCCCTATTGCTCTAATTCTATACCAGATAAGAAATTATGTCAATACTTATTACTCCCTATTACTCCCTATTACCCCC
>NZ_BDHF01000327.1:0-830 GCF_054786115.1 Treponema sp. R80B11-R83G3
CCTTACGGCCTCTTTGTATCCTGATGATGAATATGGCGCGTTTTACGAGGCAATGATACATAACGCATATAACGCCGTATATCCTGGAGCCGTAAAAGAAGATAATTATTGGATAAAAACTAAACCGGAAAACGTGGAGGGACCCTTTGAAAATTATGAATATTTTGTGCTTATAACTATTGAAAAAAGTTTAATGCAGTCTATTATTAGAAATATGATGACGGTAACGGCCGCAGATGTAACTATGACTACTGCTCAAAACAATTCGGTTAACCGTCTGCGAAATACTTTCTTTGAGGGGTTTTAGAATGGAGTTAATTTATTTGTTTTTATTGCTGCCTTTTTTTATTTACTGGTGCATTAATGAAAAAGCGGGATTACAGTTATGCATAATGGTTCTTCTTTGTATTTGGACCGTGCTTTTATACCGGCAATTTAAAGAAAAAATATCGTTAGACATTGATTTTCAATGGATAATTATCGCTGTTATTTTTTGTGTTTATTTATTTCTCGGAAAAAAGCTCAACACGCTTTTGTCAAAGGGCGGTTTAAGGGCATATATTATTACCGCCGCCGTAGTTTCATTTATTATGATTCTCTACCGCCCAAGTTTTGAGTATGTTTTCCCAGGCGGAATTATGCTTGGAATAAGCATAGGTTACTGTTTGAATAAGCGTTATATTGGTTTTAAAAGCTCTGATGTTTTAAACAGAAAAGGAGTAATAAAATGGCTTACTTTACTTGCGCGTTTTATTTTAGGAATAGCCGTTATTGCTGTTATTTTATTAAGGGTTAATGAAATTATGCGTCAAATTTCCAATAGCCAGTAT
>NZ_BDHF01000328.1:0-828 GCF_054786115.1 Treponema sp. R80B11-R83G3
GAAATGCGCCATCGGGCAACCACGTCAACAAAAATAAATTGCCTCTCCGCAGTCGGCACTATTCTTGCCTCGCCGTCCCATGCCATAATTTTTTTCGGATAACGGACAACTTCGTCTATAAAAGGAACTTTCACTTTTAAACCTGCTTGTGAAATAACGTCCGTTATCCTTCCAAACTGAACAATTACCGCCTGCTCTCCCTCGTTAATAACATACAGTGGACCCGCAACCGCAATACCGATAATGATTACAAGAATAACGATAATAAAAGTAAGTATTTTTTTCATTATCTTCCACCTCCCATGTTCATCATAGGCAGGAAATTTTTTAAATTACGGTCGATAACTGTCATGCTTTTCTCGTCCTTAAAAACTTCTTCGATCATTTCATAGTAAAGCCGCTGTCGCGTAACTTCGGGAGCGCGGCGGTATTCTTCGTAAACGGAGTTAAAACGCGCAACGTCGCCGTTTGCCCTGTTTACGCGCTCTGTAGCGTAACCTTGCGCGACTTGAATTGTCTTCTCGGCTTCGCCTCTTGCTTTGGGAATTTCCTCGTTGTAGACTTGCTGTCCCTCGTTTATAAGCCGCTCAAGGTCCTGCATCGCTTTGTTTACGTCTTCAAAAGCTTCCTGCACTCCAGACGGCGGAGTAACATTCTGGAGTTTTACCGCGATTACGTCAATGCCAAGTCCGTATTCGTTGAATCTGTTGTTCATTGTAGCCAATGCTTCAATTTCAATCGCGCTTCTCTCAACGCCCATAATGTCCATGATTGCGCGGTCGCCTACAAGCGTATTAATCGCTGAGCGCGAAACGTCTCGTATTGTAG
>NZ_BDHF01000329.1:0-823 GCF_054786115.1 Treponema sp. R80B11-R83G3
CCGATGATGAAAAAGCCGATGATAATTCATTGATGATGATGTCAATGGCTTTTGGCATGGACACGTTAAGCGCCCAAGCGAGGCGGCGGACTGTTACGCACGCCATTTCTGAAAACTGCGGCGAATAAAACCGCTTTTTTTCGTTGTACATAGTACAACCTCCTATAATTGTAGTAGCCCCCGATAGCTAGGAACGGGGGATTGCTGTTATTACGCACAGCAAGAAGGAGGGCTAAAACCCGAAACCGCCGCCTTTAACAAAAACCCAACGAAGGCAGGCGGGGTATTTTGTATTGGTGGTGTGGGCTGTAGCGCCCTTCGCCACCGCACAGGGCGCGCTCACACCACCAAGGAAAACAAAATACCCCGCCTGTTGGGTGTTATTAATATTTAAAAACCAAGAATAGAAAAAATTGCGCAAGCAATTTTTACCTTATTTTACCCTATAAGGGAAAAACCGCTTATACAGATGAATTAGAATAATTGCCCTGCCCCCCGCAGGGGGTTGGCATGGCTTTTGCCTGGCTGTAGCGGTTTTATTCCCACTGCAAAAGCCATGCCAAAAGGGTTATACGGAATGAATTACCTGTTATGTGGTAATAATGCGAAAGTTTACGAAGTCTTGGAGACGTTACGAGAGCTTGAGGGGCGTTATAAAGCATAATATGAAACGTAAAGACATGATAAGCAAAACGGGGTATGACTTAGCCCCTTCCCAGATGAAACACGGAGCACGGCTCAAAGGAAAATTATGGACGGAAACAACGGCTATATTCAATTCTGAAAACACTTTTACCAGTTCGCCAATTCTGCAAGAAGTAGC
>NZ_BDHF01000330.1:0-823 GCF_054786115.1 Treponema sp. R80B11-R83G3
CATATATTCGTCTCTCCGTGCCGTCATGGCACGGGGAATTATCCAAAAAGAGGGTCAAAAAGACAACAAGAAAATGCACCCGTAAGGGTGTAGATGGCTAATTCAAAACGTTGTAAGCACAATTAAACGCTACAGCCACTATAAAAGCAAGGATGCCTTTAGGCGTCCGACAGTGCGTTAAAAGGAATAAATTAAATCATTTATAAAGTGGCTACGACCGCCACGCCTTCGGTGTAATAAATATATAAAAAAGGTCATATATATCAAAATCGGGAAAATATACTCATTTTTTCTACTTTTTCCCCTCATTTTTCCCTATTTTCCCCCTTGCACTTTCTTCCAATCTATGCTATTTTTTCAGCATGAGCGAAGGAACCGCTATTTTACAACCATTTTATCGTGTGAATTCAAAACCTTCTCTTTTCTTCTTTCATATTTCCTCCCCTTACTATAAAATAAGGATCAGGAGCGATTTTCGGGTGACTGGTAACACCGTACTCCTATTCGTTGTCTGCCATTCTTCCGCTTTCAGGCGTTTGGACGGCAGCAGCACGCGGACTAAAGTCCGATTGCTTTACGGCGGCCTGCTGTGATTATTCTGACACTCGAGGATCACTTCGTTTTTTCGCGCGTCTTCACGTTACCCTACAACCTGTCGCCGGCTCTCTGATCCCGTCAGATTCGGACTTTAGTCCGCGAGTACCAATCTTTCCCAATAATTTAAATCATAGCATTCTGACACCATTTGTCCGCTATCTTATCGTGAAGCTCACGCATAACCTTAGGACAAAAAACCCTGCTCTCCCTTTGTGTTCTTCTAACC
>NZ_BDHF01000331.1:0-819 GCF_054786115.1 Treponema sp. R80B11-R83G3
CCATAATCTAATAAAATTTATTGAAATAATGTTTTAATTTAAATTATTAACACCTTGTAGGATACGCTTAGCCATAATCGAACAAATCTATATTTTAATGACATTAAGCGCATTTTGAAGAAGACGCACAGCCATAATCGAATAAAATTTATTGAAATAATGTTTTAATTTAAATTATTAACACCTTGTAGGATACGCTTAGCCATAATCGAACAAATTTATATTTTAATGACATTAAGCGTATCCTGAAGGAGACGCACAGCCATAATTGAATAAATTTTATTGGAATAATATTTAAAATAAAATTATTAACATCTTGTAGGTTACGCTTAGCCTTTATGGGAATAATCCTTAATTTAATGCAAAGCTTGCGCATAACGTTCCGGCTGTAACTGACGTTTTTTTGCGCCCGATAAGGAAAAATGCGAAGCATTTTTACGGGCGCAAAAAAATGTGGCTACACAAAAGCGTGCAGAGGGCGAAGCCCGAACACGTTTTTGTGTAGCCTAGCCGCCGTTAGGCGGCGTACAGTTACAGACCTGTTATGCGTAGTTGCACCGTACTTTATTTCATACAAATAAATATTCCCTCGTCTCTTGCTGTTTTTATTATTTTATCCTTTTCCAATATATTTTTAAGATATATTTTAAATTCATTAATGTATTCTTCCGGCAAAACAATAACATTATCATATATTCCATTAAAAGACAAATAATAATTTATTATTGCTTCTATTTCATTTATTTCTAGTTTATTGTCATACCTTTCCAATATAACTTTCCCAAAATGTCTGGTTAATTGTTCCATTCCCTGTTAAGA
>NZ_BDHF01000332.1:0-822 GCF_054786115.1 Treponema sp. R80B11-R83G3
CCGCCCCAGGGGAAAATAAACCAAAAAAAATGACAGAAAGCCCAAATATTATAATAGGAGCGAATATACGAAAAATTTTATAACGTCTCTTTTTTGCTTTTTTTATTTCTTCTTCAATTCTCCAGCGTTCTCTTGCTTCCCGATCCTTCCTTTCTTGTTCTTCTTTGCGTTCGCGTTCGATACGATCTTCCCGCTCTCTGCGTTCGCGTTCGATACGATCATCCCTAGCTTTCCGTTCTTGTTCTTCGCATTTTGCTCTATAGGCGTTTTGCTCGCTTTTCAGAACCGATATAATTTCAAGGAAATAGATAGTTGCCTCCAACATATCGAATGGAGGCATATCTTCTGTTAAAGTTTTGGGAAGATGTTCATTAATAAGATCGGTAAGTTTATAAGAGTATGGGCTTTGAAATTCAGCTTGTAGGTTTTTTATGTTATCAAAAGAAGTTTTAATTTTTGGATATAACTCTCTTTTTAATTGACTAAAAAGTTTATCCTTAAGCGTATTGTTAAAATCAGAATCTGTAGAAATTTTTATACAATAACCGTGATCTTTTAAAATCACTTTTTTTAAATCTTGTATGGCACCGGCTTCATCATTGGTTAATGCTTTTCCTCTGGCAAGATTATACAGCGATTCAAGCATATTATTAGAATAATCCCATGATTTCCCATAAGCCGCTTTTGCTTCGTTTATGTATTTTTCATAGTCATTTTTATTTGAATTATGAAGCTCATCATTTGCTTTAGAATAGTAAGCCAATCCCAAATAAAACCAAATTTCAGCGGCTATTGGCCGCGCTTCATCATATTTTTTAGCGT
>NZ_BDHF01000333.1:0-822 GCF_054786115.1 Treponema sp. R80B11-R83G3
TTCTTAATTGGCTTTTGGAGGGGACGGCAAATTGGAAGCGTGAGGGTTTAATAGCCCCTGCTGATATTCTTGACGCTACTGACGAGTATCGTGGTGAAATGGACGTTATAGGAAATTTTATTAAGGAGCGGTGCGTAAAGGACGGCGGTATTACGATTCGGATTAGGGATTTGTACAGGGCTTATGCCGATTGGTGCGAGGAAAATAAGGAACACGCCGTAAGCGAAAGGTTTTTTACTATGAGGCTTAAAGAAATGGGTTTTGTGCAGGGCAGGACGGCGGAAATGCGGTTTTGGACGGGGATTGGGCTAATGAAATAAGAAAGAAAAAAGAAAAGAGAAAAAAGCCACAGGATTTTGTCGGTGATAAGGGCAAGCCTGTGGTTTTTTATTTTTAAATAGGGACGCTAATAATTATTTTTTTACAAAGTTTTTAAGTACCTCGCTATGACCGCGGCGCGGACGGCGGGATAAATCCCGCCTCATTTTTTCATCTTGTTAAGCTGTACGGCGCCGGAACGTGTAGCATTTTTCATCTACACCCTGCGGGTGCGGTTATCGGTTCCCCCGTGCGCCCCTTTAATTGGGTAAACAAACAGGTGAATAATCGACGTTTTTTGACAGAAAAAAAATTTGCTATTAACAAAATATGGCATTTTTTGGGGGCGCACGCTCCCCCCTGTAAAAAAAATCCCTTGCCGCATAAAAGAAAAAAAATGCTAAATAAAGATAAAATTGCCCTGTTATTAGGGATATTGACGGAATTCAATGTCATAAATGACTGTGATTTTGTCAGAAAATTTGTCTCTTTTTTTTCATCATA
>NZ_BDHF01000334.1:0-814 GCF_054786115.1 Treponema sp. R80B11-R83G3
TACATCATTAGCGCCGGTAATCCCTGAAATTTCATCAGCGGATTTTTAAATTCTACGTCCCCTCCTGTGGAAAGTACCGTTAATTTTTGCACTTCGTTATTCTGCGCCAATATTACCGCTTCACCGGCGGTAATATAAAGCTCACCGGCTGTAATTTTACCGTCGTTCTGGCTTATTCCTCCTTTAACATTAACAGTAATTTTTTTGTTTACGGTAATTGTCCCGGCGCTTTGTTTTATTTTTCCGCCTGTCGTATTTAAATTAAGCAGATAATCGTCCGCGTCATAATCGCCCTCAAAAATAATATCCCCCGACGTGGTATTAATTGTTAAATCACCTAACGCGGTAATTGAACCTGTAATGTAAACATTAAAACCGTCTCCCGGAGACGGTAAAATTAACGGCCACGGAGAAAAAATACCGCTTGAATCAATCCAGAAACAATTTTTAGTATCCGCAGGGCCAAATTCATAATCTACACCCGTTACACCAGAACGCAATTTATTATCCGAGGTACCGCTTATGTTAAAATAAGTCAGGAAAATATCCACGGCATCCGTATTATCAGTATTTAATTCAACATTTCCTGTAATGTTTTTTGTTCCAGTTAAAGAAAGCACGCTCATACACCAAATGGTAAGATCGGCGGTTATCGTTAAATTTGTTAATGTAACCGTTCCCGGCTTGCCAAAAACAGTGTGCTCAGGATACCCAGCGTTTAAGACAACTGAATCGCCTACAATATTAAGCAAAGATATATTGCCGCCCGCGTTTACTGTTATGTCTTTTCCATCAAGTTTACCGGAACCGTTAC
>NZ_BDHF01000335.1:0-817 GCF_054786115.1 Treponema sp. R80B11-R83G3
GATAATGAAGACTTTATACGGCTGGTAAAGGAAATCCGCGCATTCGCGATGGACGAATTGGGGCTTAAAGAAAGCAGAAACTACACGCGTTTTGTAAAGCTTGACAGAAACTACCTCGCTGCGGTTGTTTCCGCCTCGGCAAAAGATTCGTTCCGCCGTCACGAGTGGAATTATCCTATTGTTGGAAAAATGCCCTACAAGGGTTTTTTTAATGTGGAAGACGCGCGTAAGGAACGGGCAAAACTGGAAAAAAAAGACCTTGATGTCTGGATTCGGGGGGTGAGCGCTTTTAGCACTCTAGGCTGGTTTAAAGACCCTCTTTATTCCTATATGGCGGATTATTCTCCGGCAAGACTGGCTGATTTAATTATCCATGAACTTGTTCACGCTACGGTATTCATTAAAGGGCAGGCCAATTTTAACGAGGAACTGGCTGAATTTATAGGCAGCGAAGGGGCAAGGCTTTTTATAGTGAAACATTTCGGAGAAGATTCAGACGAATACAGGGAAATTTTTACATCAGACAAAGACAGCCAAAATTTTGTTGAGTTTATTCAAGAATTGATCGCGGAACTTGACGTTCTTTATAACAGTGAAATTGGCAGGGAAGAAAAATTAGCGGAAAAAGAGCGGATAATTAACGCCGCGAAAGAGCGATTTATCGCTGAGTATGACAGCCGTTTTTCAGACGATGATTACAGGGGGTTTGCGGAATTACCGGTAAATAACGCGTATCTTGAACTTTACAGGCTGTACCACACGGAGGATAATTTTTACGAAGAACTGTATCAGCGCTCAGGAAGAAACCTTCCCGCTT
>NZ_BDHF01000336.1:0-808 GCF_054786115.1 Treponema sp. R80B11-R83G3
CCTTGACGGGGCGCTGTTGTTTGGGTGTGCGTGTTGCGTGTTGCGATTTGTGGGGTTTTGGCTGTTTGTATGTTCTTATTAGCCATGGGATTATTTTATAGTAATCTTTTAAGGTTTGCAAGGGGAATTTAGGGGGGAATTATGCCCTTTAGCGTTCTAAGATGTATGCCCATATAAATACTTGAGTACAGGCGGGCAGGCTGCGTGCGATGTAAAAACATCTTTCGGGCGTTCCCCGCCGGAGAGACTTTGGAATAAAACAAAGAAAATTCAGAGAATAAGAGTTCGGCGACAAACCCACGATAAAGCTTTCTACCCACGCTGTTTAGTCGCCGAAAGGCTCGTAGGCGGACTCTTACGAAGTTTTTACAGCGTGCGCAGCCTGCCCGCCTGTACTGAATAAATGCTTGGGCATACATCGTGTAGAGGAGAGGGGAAATCCTGTAGCAAGTTTGCAAATATGGCGGCGAAATGCGAAAGAACGCTTTATTATCCCTCTGTTGAATAAAATCCCCGTGCCAGGACGGCACGGAGAGACGAATAAAATCGGGGCAAAAGAAATTATTTGGGTTTAATTTAACAAAGAGCCACTTGTAACGATTGCGCAAAACTGCCGCTCATCAGTTACTTAGGCGAAGAAGAAACAGCCAGGGCGGAAACCGCAGTTCGGGAAGTAAAGGAACGGTTCCCCGACGAAGGAATAAAACTTTTTATGATGGACGCGGCGTTGAAATAACGTCACATCATTTAGATCGGTTTCAAGCGCATGGCCTGAATAGCCCTTAAAAACAGACTCGGTTTTATGACC
>NZ_BDHF01000337.1:0-818 GCF_054786115.1 Treponema sp. R80B11-R83G3
CACAACGCTTTTTTATGATTGCTTGTATTTGGCAAAACTCCAGACTAAAAGTACGCTACCTATAGCGGTGGACGGGAGTATATCGACACTATGAAAAAGTGGTGTCAGTTACAAGTTTATTTTACCAGCGTGTTTTGCTGTATTCCAGTAATGAGAAGGGACGGAAAACGAGTACATTTTAAAGTAGTTGATTATCCGTTCAAGTAATTAGTGTCTGTCTACAAAGTCGGTTACTTTGTGGACAGATTTTTTTACTTTGGTAAAACTACAGAATATTAAAAATTCAATTCCAATTTCATCAGCGGATTTTTAAGCAAGTCGGAAAGATTAAACTTTTGCCTTGTCGCTGTTTCCAATACGCCAGTATAAGTGCCATACATTGTGTTCATTCCGTCATACTCATAGATAAAATAATTATGCGTGGGCGTGTAATAATGTAGGTATGTGTGTGTAGGTTCGTTTTCCCTAGTCTCGCCAAGTTTAGGTATTAATGGAACTAAATTATAGAGCCTGTCCAGAGCAACGGCATAAGCCCCGATGTAATGTAAAATGTGGGCAAGTTGGGCAGGGGGTATCAAATTGGAAATTGTAAAAGGAATGGTAGGCAAAAGCGGTATCGGCTTTTTGTAGAAGCGGTCAAAGTCCACCAAGCCAGTAATCCCTCGTTTTTTATAAAAAGCCCCTGACGCTTTCCAGTTTTCGGGAGTATCGGCAAGCCCGACAACAACGGCATTTTGGTCGATGTAGTTATCAATAAAATGGTACTCTTCATCAGTCTTAACCGCTCTTGAAAAAAACCTATCCCCCCACAGGTGATC
>NZ_BDHF01000338.1:0-798 GCF_054786115.1 Treponema sp. R80B11-R83G3
TTTCGTTTTCCGGGTCGAGACTGGCGGTCGCTTCATCTAACAGCACAATAGGCGCGTTTTTTAAAAGGGCGCGGGCAATGGAGATCCGCTGACGCTCGCCGCCCGATAAGGTACAGCCGTTCTCGCCGATTAAGGTTTCATAGCCCTGCGGCATTTCACGGATAAACTCATCGCATCGCGCCATTTTCGCCGCCGTGTACACTTCTTCGTCAGCCGCGCCCTGCTTACCGATACGGATATTGTTCATTACCGTGTCGTTAAAAAGCACCACGTCCTGAAAAACAAAACTCATGTAACTCATCAGCCGTTCAGGGTCAATGCCGCGGATATTTTTTCCGCCGATTAAAATCTCACCTTCACGCACGTCCCGGAACCTCGCTATCAAACGGGAAACAGTTGTTTTTCCACTGCCTGACGGACCAACAAAAGCGGTTACGCCGTTTTGCGGAATTGTCAAGTTGATATTTTTCAGCACGTCATAGTTGTTGTAAGCAAATGTCACGTTTTTCAATTCGATGTTGCAATCGCTCAGTTCGGCGTTTTCATTGCCTATCATCGGGTAAATATGGCGCAGTTCCCTCATTCTGCGCGTGGAGATGAGCATATAAAAAAATTCGGGTAACAGCGTCAGAAGGATAATCAGCGGAGCGTAAATCTTTGCGCTGATCACGATAAACGTCAGCAGTTTGATGGTGTCAACGCTTCCGCCCGTGAGCAGTCCTACGCCGACTAACGTTACCAGTCCAACGCCGACTTGTAAAATCATCATGGCAATAGTAACGGCTACCCCTACCATTC
>NZ_BDHF01000339.1:0-797 GCF_054786115.1 Treponema sp. R80B11-R83G3
CACGAACAAGGAGCGAACCTAGAGAGCGGGGAGATTTACTACAGATATGCGCGTAGTAGAAAACTAAAGGGATCAGGGGCGAGCCTATCATATTTTTTGTGTAAATGGAAAATATCATCAGAACGGAACCCGTTCTTTTCCGAACTCAATGGCGAACTGGTTTAACGCTCGTCTTTCTTTGTTCGCTCTGGTTCGTGTGGTTCGTGGTAAATTCTTCCCGCTATGCCTCTTTATAAAAAGCGATATATCCCCTATACGTCGTATAAAGGTCTATTTTACTGATAACTTCAAAAGGCGAATGCATTGACAGTACCGGAATGCCACAATCGATAACTTCTATTCCCAAATTGGCGGCATACAATGCGATTGTCCCGCCGCCGCCTTTGTCTACTTTTCCCAATTCGCCAAATTGCCACTGGACTTTATTGCGGCTCATAATCGCCTGCACCTTAGCGCAGAATTCCGCATTGGCGTCGCTTGCGCCGTACTTGCCGCCGGAACCTGTGTACTTTGAAAGCACAATTCCCTTTCCGATAAATGAGCCGTTCTTTTTATCGAATACGCCTGAGTAGGTGGGATCAAACGCGGCGTTGACATCGGCGGACAGCATGGCGGAGCGCGAAAAACACAGCCGCAAATCCGCCTGAGAGCCGCCGCAAAGGAGAGCGATAAAGTTTTCAAAGTTGACGGAGCGCGCGCCTGTGTTTCCTACAGAGCCGATTTCTTCTTTATCTGACAGATAACAAACCAATGTTTTATTTGGCGCTGATTTTTCGTGCGTAAGAGCGGTGATAGCT
>NZ_BDHF01000340.1:0-791 GCF_054786115.1 Treponema sp. R80B11-R83G3
TAAAGAATTACAATTTGACCAGAAGTAGTACCAAGATTTTTCACACTCTGTTCATTAGTATATAATACTGAACCAGTTGAAGTTGTTGACCAACCTGAAAATTTATATCCAATACGAGAAAAACCATTAACTGTAAGATTTTGTTCAATATTATAGATATGGTTACTGCTTGATGTTGTGCCTGTAGCATCGGTCGTATTTTTATCATAGGTAACAGAATAAGTAACAGGAATCCATTTTGCAAATAAAGTAGTATCAGAAATAGGAATATCATTTGTAAAATTCCATTTATTAAGAAAATCTGACTCCTTGTACCAACCATCAAAAGTATACCCAGTTTTGGTCATAGAAGGCGGCTCTGTTATTTTATTGCCTTGAGATATAACAATCGGGCTTGTTGGCGATGGTATTCCATCGTTTGCGATAAAAAATATAGAATAGGCAGGCAGCCATTGTGCAAATAATGTAACCGTTCCTCCTTCAATCATGGTTAAATTTCTTACTATTGCCTCATCCGCGAATTCCATAGAGCCGCTTTCTGATAGCGCCCAACCAACAAAAACATATCCTGAACGGGTAAAAGTATTAGCCAAAAGATTTTTTGATATACCATAAGAAAAATTGGAATTCGGCATATTTCCAATACCGCTATTTGCATTGTAGACTACAGTATAAGAGTATCCTGCCCATTGAGCGTAAAGCGTAATCATTCCATTATCACTTGATAAAAGATTTACTACCGCCGCCTCGTTTTCGAATTCAATTATTCCGTCTTCTGATAATGACCACCC
>NZ_BDHF01000341.1:0-792 GCF_054786115.1 Treponema sp. R80B11-R83G3
GATGACGATAGTGAGTAAACCCTCAACTGATTGCTCTTCCAAGGTTTTTTATCCTTCGGCGTCACTTTTTTAACAATTATTATTTTAAAACAACGCTTGTAAACCCATCCAACGTAAGAACAGTCCCCTTTAACGCCGCGTTGCCTTTGCCTACGTAACCTCTGACAACGGTAAAGTTTTCACTTGTATAATTTTTTAAATCAACCGTAACTTCATCTTCACCGGTATTATGAAATACTCCAACTTTGCTGCCTCCGTAATCAGAGACAAAACCGCCGAAGACGGCATAGTTCGAAAAATCCAAGGCTGTAATGGAGCCTCTGGCGATTTCGGGATTTGCGTTGCGGAGCATAATAAGTTTTTTATAGTGATTAAACAGGCTGTTCTTTTTGGGCAGTTGGCTTTTTACCGTTCCGTTTTTTTGATTTGCCCTGTCGTAGGTACTGCCTACAGGATCATTAACTTTGTCGCTGTTTTTAATATCAACATCATTATATAATATTTGTAATTCATCTAAATTACGGTTAATTTCAAGAACATTTATTTCTCCTATTTTCACAATATTTATTTTTGCCGTTTTATCATTATAATAAGAATAGATAGAAAAAAACAATGAAAATATTGTGATCATTCCCAATAATATGGTCATGAATTGGCGTATAGTTATTTTTTTCATATTGATTAACCCCTTATATAAAATAAATAATTATTCATTTGTTGCTTATACCATAGAGTACTGTTATCCCTTTATGGACAACCTATAGTAACACAGATTTTTTATTAGTATTGCTC
>NZ_BDHF01000342.1:0-786 GCF_054786115.1 Treponema sp. R80B11-R83G3
TCGTAATCAAGGCTTTTGCCAAGAACATCGTCTTTAATGCCCACGATAAAGTTGGCGATCTTTTTGCCGGAAAGGTTGTCAAATACCGCCTTTGCCATGGAGGGGGTAAATTCTTTCGAGCCAAGTCCGTAGCGTCCGCCAATAATAAACGGGTTGCCTTTAAATTCACCTTCGGCCTGCATTTCCGCGATGTCTGTTACGTTTACCGCTTCGCAGGGCTTGCTGCTCATGATCCCAAATATGTACAAAATTGCCGGCGAGCTTACATCTACGGTGTTTCATATATCAGCCCGCGCACTGGCGACATCGAGCCTTTCAATTTTCGGCGACCACCAGGACGTGATGGCGTGCCGTCAAACAGGTTGGGCTATGCTGGCTTCCAACAGCGTTCAGGAAGTAATGGATATGGCGGTTATCGCCCATGCCAGCACTCTCCGCGCGCGAGTGCCTTTCCTGCACTTCTTTGACGGTTTCCGCACCAGCCATGAATTGCAAAAAGTTGAAGAAGTTTCTTACGACGATCTTCATCAGATGATTGACGATGATCTTTTCGCCGCCCGTATCTTATCAACTCCGCAGACTTCCTGGCGTGCCATAAATTTTCCTACATCGAAATGTACGACATGCTTTCCAGCATTAAAGAAGGCGGGACATTCCTGCTCAACAGCCCGTTTAAAGCGGCGGATGTCTGGAAGGAAATTCCTGTAGAAATACAGAAAAAAATCATCGAGAAAAAACTTAAATTCTATGTTATCAACGGCGCGGAAATCGCGCGTAATACGGGAA
>NZ_BDHF01000343.1:0-783 GCF_054786115.1 Treponema sp. R80B11-R83G3
TTCCTGCGATGACTCCGGTAATAAAAACCAGAACGGAAAGATTGTTTCCCTTAGATTGAATTTTTTTCGTACAGCCAACCGTAAAAAGCATAGAGACGAGTAAAAGCGCGATTAATATTTTTTTCATAATTGTTTATTCCTTATATTTTTATACTCATAAAATAAATTATTGTAAAGGTCGGTATTATATAAATTTGGCTTAAAAGTTCTCTCTATACGGTAAAATACAGACGAAGCCTCGGCAAAAGACGCGAATTTCCCCAAAAAACAACTGCCGATTATCGCAAGGCCAAGGAGTTCCGCTTCTTTATATGCTCCTTCTATAACTTCCACACCGGTAATGTCCGCCTTTATCTGATTAAGAAGGGAACATTCTGCAAGCCCCCCTGTCACCCGTAACTGCCGCGCTTTTACGCCTGTTTCTTCCATAACGGAAAGCACGTCCCTAACCGCGAAACCAATGCTTTCAAGTATTGAATTGGCAAACTCGCGCCGTCCGGCAGTCAGGCTTATCCCGCTCCAGACGGCAGTTACAGACGGATTCCAAACAGGAGCGCGTTCACCCGCCAGATATGGAAGAAAAACCAATCCGCCCGAGCCGCTTTTGCTCTCCTTCGCAAGCGCGATAAATTCATCAAAGTTGAGCCTGAGCAAATCGCAAGCCCAATCAATAGCCTTGCCGGTGGTGTTGATAATCCCCGACAAATTCCAAAATGGTTTGATAGGATGGCCGTAAGACATCAGCCGGTTATCGAGAATACGGTTTTGAGTGCAGAGATTTAT
>NZ_BDHF01000344.1:0-780 GCF_054786115.1 Treponema sp. R80B11-R83G3
AACCATACCCCCACGAATAACCAGCATTGGGGTGGGTACTTTTCAAAATACCGGCATTATCGGCATAACCATACCTAGCAGTGTTAAAAGCATTGGGCAAAGCGCTTTTGGCAGTTGCGCCAGTCTTACTAGTATAATGTTTGAAGGGACGATTGCTTCAGGTGAGTTTGATTCTAGTGCGTTTGGCGATTCGCGCTACTCTAACACCTATATTGGCGACTTGCGCGCCAAGTACCTTGCGGCAGGCGCAGGAACGTACACAAGGCCAAACGGATCAAGTAAAACGTGGACGAAACAGTAGAAAGGAGTTTTTTGTGTGAGATGTGATGAAGCCCCTGATCAATTTGGTCAGGGGCTTTTTTTTGACCACGAACCAACACGAATCAAGAAAGGAATAATTTTATCAAGAACCACACGAACCAACACGAACCAACACGAACCAACACGAACCAACACGAACCAGGAAAGAGAAGAGACTTACTTCAAATATATGCGTACCAGAGAACGGGGGTTAGGGGGTTTTTGTCCGTTATCTTATCGTGAAGTTCTACGCTAAACTCTCGAACAAAAACCCCTGCTCTCTTTGATTCTCTATTACACGCATATTTGCAGTAAATATCTTCGTTCTCGCTTCGCTCCTTGTTCGTGTGGTTCGTGGTAAAAAATATTTTCAGTCAAACAAAATGGCAAGTCCGCTTTAAGAGCCTTATATATCAGTTTTTGTAACGTAATAATCCTGTATATTTTTAACCGTTTGCGTTACCGCTTGGACAATATCAT
>NZ_BDHF01000345.1:0-780 GCF_054786115.1 Treponema sp. R80B11-R83G3
GCCAGTTCAGGAACCCCGCAAGCGGATATATACAGGACATATTTATTATATAAATCATACGAAAACGGTATTATTTCCGAAATGTACATAGATTTATATAGCCAAATATTTAAAACTGATAAATTAAAAATAATGTCATGGTCTCCCATCATTGCCGGAGCAAGACTAGGCGAATATTACCAAGATGAAAATGAAGAAAATATATTAAAGGAAATGATTAAAAATAATCTATAAGGTTAATTATGATAAAGAAGAAATTTATATAAAAGAGGGTAAATGATATATGGACTATAAAGACGGAAAATGGGCGAGAGAAATAATCCAATTACAGCATGACGATGGTTCATGGGGATATTTTCATTCATTGTCAAATCCATCTCCAAAACAACCAATGACAACAGAACAGGCTTTGAGGAGATTGGAAATATTAGGTTTTACAATAGAGGACAAACCAATAAAAAGTGCAATCAAATACATGAATGACTGCTTAATCGGAAAAAACAGACCGCCGGATCGTGAAGAAAAGTTGCATAATACGAAAATATATATGGAATTGATGCTATCTACATGGATAAGAAGGTTTACAGAAGAAAATAAAATGGCAAATAAAACAGCCGGCAAATGGGCTGAAATAATAAATAGCTCTTTCAAAAACGGATATTATGATCATAATAATTATATAAATGTTTTTGAAAAAACATTAGGCATTTAAATGAATCCAAAAGCAGGTAGGTTTATAGATTTTGTTCATTTTTACCCAATTTCATTATTGACAAATAT
>NZ_BDHF01000346.1:0-775 GCF_054786115.1 Treponema sp. R80B11-R83G3
ATATGGATTATTTCTTTATTAATGCTATTTCTGATATCTGCCAACACTCCTTTTTAGTCAGGGAAACTCCCCTGCGATGTATGATTATTATTAACCCGGCAGCCGGCGGTTTTTCTAATAAATCAAAGTGGGAATCTCATATACGGACATTGGAAAAATACCAGCAAAAAGCCCAGGCAAATCCAAAGAGACAATTATATAAAAACGTTATAATGAACCTTACCGAAGGCATGGGTTCAGCTGCGGAAACAACCAAAACATTTTTAGAAAGAGCGGAAAAAGACCCCGTCCCCTTCTATTTGATAATCAGCGCAGGCGGAGACGGAACCCATAGGGAAATCATGAATACCTTGTTCACGGCGTCCGCCCCTGTCCGCAAAAGCATAGCGGTACTGCGGCTGCCAATGGGAACAGGCAATGACGTCGCCGACAGTTCCAGCTTGGCGGAGGCTTTGGATTTACTCCTCAATCCTTCCCATGTAGAATTCGCTTCCGCCGTACAACTTATACCAGCCCAGAACGGATCATCAAGCTGGAGAAAAGGAAACATTTGCGCTTATAACATCCTATCCGTCGGACTTGACGCTTACGTTAAGTACATGATCAATACTATAAAGGGAAAAGTACCCGGCGACGCCTACAAATTCTGGGTTGATATGGCTACTTTGTCTTATCAAAAAAAATATAAAGTAGATAATATTGACGTAAAGGCATTTGATGATAAGAACAATGAAATTAAGTCTTTCAGTGAAAAGTTGTTGCTTTTGACAATGGG
>NZ_BDHF01000347.1:0-761 GCF_054786115.1 Treponema sp. R80B11-R83G3
GACAAGCACGGGAAGACCGTAGAGTTTTATAAAGCCCTTTGCATCGGCGTGGTTGAAAAGTTCTCCCGTTGTAAAACTCGCGAGGCTTGTGTTGTAAAGCGAATAGGCTGACGTTACTCCTGCGGCGTTTATCGAACCCTTGTAAAGTTTAAGCCTTACTTTGCCGGTTACAGTCCGTTGGGTGCTGTCAACAAAATCGCATAACGCTTCGCGTAACGGAGTGAACCAGAGGCCGCCGTAGATAAGTTCGCTTAATTTTAGCGAAACTTGCTGCTTGAATGAATAAGTCTGCCTGTCAAGACAGAGGTGCTCAAGTTCCTGATGGGCGTAGTAGAGGATAGATCCGCCTGGGGTTTCATATACGCCCCTGCTTTTCATTCCGACAACGCGGTTTTCCACCAAGTCTGCAACGCCGATGCCGTTTGCGCCGCCTATTTTGTTGAGCGCGTTAATCAACTGAACGCCTTCCATTTTTTTCCCGTTTAGGGAGACGGGGACGCCTTTTTCAAATTCGATTTCCACATATTCAGGCTTATTAGGCGCTTTTTCAGGCGGTACGATCATGGTAAGCTTTTTTTTAACTGCGGTTCAGTCGCAGGGTCTTCAAGCTCAAGCCCCTCATGGGAAATATGCCAAAGGTTGTCGTCCATGCTGTAAGATTTTTTCTTCGCTACAGGAACGGGAATTTTTCTCCTTGCGAGATACCGCATCTCGTCCTGTCTGCTTTTCAGTTTCCATGTCCGCCATGGGGCGATTATTTC
>NZ_BDHF01000348.1:0-757 GCF_054786115.1 Treponema sp. R80B11-R83G3
TTTAAATACCACATTCGCGCCTTCGCTTCTGCCAATCCAGTTGCGCTGCATGAGCTTTACCGGCTCCGGCCAATCCAACAAATCCAAGTCCGCAAGCAGACGCTCTGCATAAGCGGTTATTTTCAGAATCCACTGCCGTATCCGCTTGCGGGTAACTTTTTCGCCGCAACGCTCGCAAAGACCGTCTTTTACCTCTTCATTGGCAAGGCCGGTTTTGCAGGAAGGACACCAGTTTATGGGGCTTTCCGCCTCGTAAGCCAGTCCTTTTTCAAAAAGTTTAAGGAAAATCCACTGAGTCCAGCGGTAATAGTCTTCTGCGGACGTATCGACCTCCCGATCCCAGTCATAGGAAAAGCCAAGTGTCTTAATTTGAGCGCGAAACCTGTTGATATTAGCCGCTGTTGTAACGGCGGGATGAGTGCCTGTTTTAATGGCATAATTTTCGGCAGGCAGGCCGTAAGCGTCAAAACCCATTGGGTGCAGCACATTGTAGCCGTTCATGCGGAGGTAACGGCAGTAAATGTCCGTGGCTGTATAACCCTCAAGATGACCGACATGAAGACCCTGCGCCGAAGGATAGGGAAACATATCAAGCACATAACAACGCTTGTTTTTGGGAAAATTCGGATTTTCCTCTGTTTTAAAAGTTTTATTGTCAGACCAGTACTTTTGCCATTTAGGCTCAATTGTTTCAAATGGATATTTTGCCATAATAATGAATTATACAGAATTTTACCCGGAATGAAAATATCTGTAA
>NZ_BDHF01000349.1:0-777 GCF_054786115.1 Treponema sp. R80B11-R83G3
CTATCGGTCAATATCAAAAAACCGTCCTCATCGGTTTCGATACGGGCAAGGTTGCCGTGATGACGCACCCTTACCTGTCTTAATCCCATGTCCAGCAGAAGCTGTTCGGCCTTGTCTATCATTCCCAATTTTTCAGGCGTGATAGATTCGCCGTAAGGAAAGCGTGAGGAAAGGCAGGCGAAGGACTGCTTGTTCCATGTCGGCAACCCCATATTTTTTGAAAGAAAGCGTATTTCTTCTTTTGTAAGTTGCGCATAACGCAGGGGGCTTTTTACGCCCTGTTCCGCGACCGCCGTCAGTCCCGGACGGTAATCGCCGTTGTCATCAAGGTTGGAGCCTTCGGCGACATTCTCTATGCCATATTCGCGGGCAACCGCCCATATTTTAGTAAACAATTCGTTTTTGCACAAATAACAGCGGTTCACCGGATTTTGCGCGAAGCCTTCAATGTTAAGTTCTTCGGAATCACAGATTATGTGACGGATATTTTCACTCTCGCAGAAGGAGACCGCCTCTTTTAATTCGCGCTCCGGGAAAGAACAGGAACGGGCGGTAACGGCGATAACTTTGTCTCCTAAAACATCATGCGCCGTTTTTAGCAAAAAGGTTGAGTCAACGCCGCCAGAAAACGCTATTGCTACGCTTCCAAGTTCGCGAAAATACTGTTTTAACTTTTCGTGTTTCTGAAAAACACGGGACGGTTCTTCCATTGTTTTTCCTTAACGCTCCTGTTAAATGTTGTTTGCTTTTATAGCATATTATTTTATGTAACTTTAT
>NZ_BDHF01000350.1:0-758 GCF_054786115.1 Treponema sp. R80B11-R83G3
AAGCGGGAAGGTTTCTTCCTGAGCGCTGATACAGTTCTTCGTAAAAATTATCCTCCGTGTGGTACAGCCTGTAAAGTTCAAGATACGCGTTATTTACCGGTAATTCCGCAAACCCCCTGTAATCATCTGTTCCGTGGTTGGCGGAAAAGAATACCAGTAAGCCCAAATGGGACTGCCCATAAAACCAGTTACTATTTTTACGCCCAAATTTTTCGCGGCGGCGGCGGCGTATTTCATCTCCTGAATAGCCCACTTGCGGATATCTTCGCCTTTTCCGGCGAGATTAGCGGGCGCAAGGGCGTTTAACCTCGTATCGTGGTTATCGCCTACACACTGTCCGATTAAATGAGTTCCAATTGCCAGTACTTTAAGACCGAAATTTTTTAGAATATTTTTCTTTTCTTCCACATATTTTAAATCAGTCGCGGCTTTTTTTAATTCCAGATGATCGCCCCAACAGGCAATTTCAATCCCTTCATAACCAAAGGATTTTGCTTTTTCACAAAATTTCTCAAAGGGTATATCAACCCATTGTCCTGAAAATAACGTTACAGGTCTTGACATTTATTCCTCCTAACCATTAATACCTTTGACTAAAGCTATTTGGCTATAATAGAATAATAACAAATAAATTTCAAGGGAATTGACTATGAAAATTGAAAATTGCCGATATTTGCTCCCATTTTTGCCGGTAATATCAGCCTGTTTACTCCTCATTTTGGGCTGCGGATTATTATCAGGCTGCTACACATTAAAAC
>NZ_BDHF01000351.1:0-753 GCF_054786115.1 Treponema sp. R80B11-R83G3
ATTCTATATATGCTACTGTCTTTAATTAATTCGAGCGATCCAGTTCAATGGGAGCATACAAGAATCATTATTATCTCGCTAATAATTTGGGCTATATGGCTTGCGCTTTTTATCATAGAAAAAATAAAAGGAGCGAAAATTGCCAAAAGGAAAACGCTATTATTTTTAAAATTGTTATTTGCAATTATCATATCATTCTATTTTGCCAATACAATTTGGTTTTCAGGTTATCTGACATTAAACCCGATAAATGCGATTTTAAACGGCGCTCTTCATAAAGATACGGCTTTTCTTTCAATGATTGCCGAAAGCATCAAAAATTACGGTTATCCAAGCGTATTATTAAACAATGCCAGTTTTTACCATTATCATTTTGGCAGCAATTCAATGATTGCAATATTATCAATCATATTAAATATTTCTGTCTTTAATGCCTATAATTATCTCTATCCTGTCATTTTTATACCTATATATTCTTATTTAATTATTTCCGTTATTATTGAAATACGCAAATATAAAAAAGAAAATACGCAATTATCCGTAATAGATTATGTTCTTTTGTCATTCTTTTTTATTGGATTCATCCCTACCGCCATTTTGGATCAAATCGGGATATGGAAATCATCTTGGATAATAAGTGAATCATATTTATTGGCGTTGATTTTTTTTCTGTTATATATAATCATAATTCTAAAAAATCTTGGCGTTAATCGCCGACATAATATTTCCTTTCTTTTTCTTACTTCTTTATTT
>NZ_BDHF01000352.1:0-773 GCF_054786115.1 Treponema sp. R80B11-R83G3
TTTCAGGTACTCGCAATTTTCCCAATCCCACCAGTTCACGGAATATTCGCCGAAGGTAGGCACATCGTCTTTTTTCGGCAACAACGCCCCATCTTTCAAAAGCCTGTTTACCAGATCCATAGCCGCCTTTAAGACATGGCTGGAAGCGCAGCCAGACAACGATGCCGCGACCCCATATACCGTAAAGCTAAACATTAGCGATCTAGGCGGAAGCAGTGACATAAGCAGAAGCGCCGGATACGTACTGAGACAAAACAATAATAAATACGTCAGCCTTGACTTTTCCAGCAGTACCTTTTCCAGCATTGAGAGTGGCGCCTTTTTATTTTGCGACAGCCTTACCAGCGTAACCATACCGGACATAAGGAAAACTGCACGTTTTACCTAATTACAAAATAGACCGTTTCCGTAAATGCTTATCCCATAAGGAATTAGCGTTGCTGATTTTTACGCTATAAATTATGGGAATTCGGTGTAATCACAAAAGACATCATATTCCCAAAAAAGAGGTAGTTATGAAGATTCATAATGATTTTACCTTGTATTTTAGGGTTACTTCTTCGGGTAAGCGGGTTGTTTATTTCTACGCTTATGATGAAAACGGCAAGCGGACGCGGGGCAGGTCTACGGGGCAGACCAATAAGACGGCGGCTAGGGTTCTGGTAAACAGGCTTTTGAAAGATGGGGCGTTGTTGCCGAAAAAAGACGATGTGCCTACCTTCGGCGAATATTCCGTGAACTGGTGGGATTGGGAAAATTGCGAGTACCTGAAA
>NZ_BDHF01000353.1:0-747 GCF_054786115.1 Treponema sp. R80B11-R83G3
GACAAGCGTACATCATTATTTATCCTCGTTTTTTATTCCAATAATTTTTTTATATCATATTCAATAATTTCAGGTCTTTTATCCGGTCCATAACGTTTTATAACATTTCCAGTTTTATCAATCAAGAATTTTGTAAAATTCCATTTTATATTTTTTGAATCAAATATTCCTTTTTGTTGATTTTTTAATAAACCATATAAAGGACTTTCATTATGTCCATTAACATCAATTTTAGAAAAACGTGGAAAAGTAGTATGATATTTTAACGTGCAGAAACTATTTATTTCTGTTTCAGACCCGGGTGCTTGATGCCCAAATTGATTACATGGAAAATCAAGTATTTCAAAACCTTTATCACGATAATTTTCATATAATTTTTGCAAACCTTTATACTGTGGTGTAAAACCACATCCAGTTGCAGTATTAACAATCAAAAGAACTTTTCCTTTAAACATATTCAAAGAAACTTCTTTCCCATTCAAATCTTTAACCAGAATATCATAAATACTCATTAGAATCCTCCTATAGCCATTATTTTAATCTATTAAACTTACATTTGTCAATTTTTATTCACCACGCATTATCCTGAAAAGCGGACGGCTCAAGGTAAACGCAAGAATCACGGTACATATATCCGCAGTTGGAAGCGCGAATATAAAACCGTTAAAACCAAAAAGGCTGTCCAGAATATACAACGCCGGTTCGGGAGTGCAAATGCGTATAGCCAGTATGTGCTTTATGTTTGTT
>NZ_BDHF01000354.1:0-734 GCF_054786115.1 Treponema sp. R80B11-R83G3
ACTTACTTGAATTGGGCGCGGGAAAATTTTTCGCTTAATAATTTTGCCGCCGACATGCTTCAGATTTGGGATTTTTTCAAAGGCGAAGGCAAGGCGGAGAATAGCGATACGAACCGCGCCCACAAACTTATCCGCGCCGATGTTCTTGAGTTTTTAGAAAAAGCGATAATTGCGAAAAAACAATGGGATATTATCGTACTTGATCCCCCGGGTTTTTCCAATTCAAAAAAGATGACGGAGCATTTTGATTTACAGCGCGATTTAACGGAATTGCTTGGCAAATGTTTAAAACTGCTTACTCCAACAGGAAAATTATTCTTAAGCGTAAATATAAAGCGTTCCCCTCCCACTGCAATTGAACTTGAAGACACTTTGCGTCAATACGCGTCAAATTTGCACATAACAGATTTGGGAGAGAAACTAATAGACGAAGATTTTAAGGGGAGAAAACACCCCAAAGCGTTTCTTATTATGGCTATTTAAGACATTCCCAGAAAGAAATAGCCAAAAGGCTTAATATTAGTCATTCCACCGTAGATTTTCACCGTACCAATTTGTATAAAAAGTTGGGCGTTCATAATATCAAGGAATTGTTTGCTAAATACTCAACCAACGACAAAGACGCCTCTTCCGAACCGGAAGCCGCGCCCCCTGCTGCAGAAGCAAAGAAGCGTAAGAAATTTAAGTTGTTGCTTCCTGTTGGAATAGCGGTTCTTGCTCTTTCAGTGTTGTTC
>NZ_BDHF01000355.1:0-751 GCF_054786115.1 Treponema sp. R80B11-R83G3
ATTAAATTTCTTAAACGGAGTTTTAGGCGCTGCGGCGGGCTTTCTTTTCTCATCTCGTTTAAACTCATCGCGTTTAAATTTATCGCGTCTTGTATCGGATGTTTTTGCCTCTTTAGTACGCGCTCCTTCGTAGACATCAATTGAAATAAATTTGCCCGCGCTTTTGTCATCATCATAATGTTCCTGCATCGCTATTTCAGACGGGATTTTTTTTCCGATATAACGCTCAATGGCGGGTAACTCGTATACGTCCTGCTCGCTTGCGAGGGTAATCGCCTTGCCTGTCTTCCCGGCGCGGGCCGTCCTGCCGATACGGTGAACATAATTTTCGGCTTCTACGGGAAGATCGTAATTTATAACCATCGAAAGGCTTTCAATATCAAGTCCGCGCGCCGCGACATCGGTAGCGACAAGAGTTTTTATTTTTCCGGCTTTTAAGTCACTGATAATTTTTAGCCGTTTTACCTGCGGCAGATCGCCGATTATAAATTCGCAATGGTAACCGTTCATTTTAAGGCGCTTCGCGACAATCTCGGTATGTTTTTTTGTGTTGCAAAAAATCAACGCGCTTTCGGGCTGTTCGTTTTTTAAAATCCCAAGAAGGAGCGTCATTTTTTCACCCGACGGAACATGGTAGAGAACCTGCGTGATTTCCTCGACAGTGACTATCTCGGGTTTTATATCAATTTCAAACGGAGACTTTGTGTATTCCCACGCGAGATTTTTTACCCACGCGTTTAATGTCGCGCTG
>NZ_BDHF01000356.1:0-737 GCF_054786115.1 Treponema sp. R80B11-R83G3
GCGTTGTCTTATGTTTATAACGAACTTGAGGGCAAGGGCTTATTCGGATTATCGGGTAAACTTACAATACAGCCGGAATATCAAAGAAACTATATTTATGCAGACGGAAAAAAAGATGTTGCGGTAATTCAGTCTTTATTAAAAAAATACCCGATTGGACTAATATATTTCAACAAAGTAAGTGATGACGAATTTGAAGTATTGGACGGTCAGCAACGGATTACCAGTATCGGACGTTATCTTACAGGGAAATTTGCAATTAAAGACGAAAACGGGCTTGAACAGTATTTCAGCGGGATAGCAGACGATAAACAAGACTTAATACTTAAAACAAAATTGCTTGTTTATGAATGTGAAGGAACTGAAAGCGAAATAAAAGAATGGTTTAAGACTATCAATATAGCGGGCGTTCCTTTGAATAATCAGGAATTATTAAATGCCGTTTATTCCGGGCCTTTCGTAACTTTATGTAAAGCGGAATTTAGCAACAGTCAAAACTCCAATATACAAAAATGGAGCGCATATATTTCCGGGACTGTAAACCGTCAGGAATTTCTGGAATGTGCTTTGGATTGGGTAAGTAAAGGCAACATTGGCGATTATATGGCAAATCACCGAAAAAAAACAAACATTACTGAATTAAAAAATTATTTCAACAGTGTAATAGACTGGGTATCCGCAGTATTCATTGATGTTGAAAATGAAATGCGCGGTCTTGAATGGGGAAGGCTTTATGA
>NZ_BDHF01000357.1:0-730 GCF_054786115.1 Treponema sp. R80B11-R83G3
TTTATATACATTGAAAGTATCAAAATAAAAGTAAAGGGTTTTAATAAAACAAATTCACGTCTGGAAAGGGCAAAAGCGATCATGGCTGTAAAAAACACATTGGTAACAAATTTAATTAATGTCCTTGCGACAGAAATAAAGAAAGCATGAGGAATAGCCCCTGTTTGGAATATTACCTTATAATTAATTAAGGTCAGCTTCCTTGGCATAAAAGAAATACCGCCTCTAATTGTGTCAATTGGATCATTGAATGACACTACAATAGTGTTCCAAAACGGGTACAGCGTAATAAAAATTAACACTGAAAGGAAAATATTATTAACTATATGAAAATATTCATTTTCATTCCTATATTGATTCATACTAAACGCTCCTCACCTGCCTTTTTTGCTATTGCATTTGCAATAAAAACAAGGCTGATATTAACGATATTTTTAAACATCTCGGCGGCTGTAGCAAGAGAATAATTTGAACGCTGTAAACCAAATAACAGCACATAAACGTCAATGGTATCAGATACATCCATTACCAGTCCATTTCTTAACAGATATTGCATTTCAAAGCCGGCGTCGAGAATACGTCCTACACTCATAATAAGCATAACAATAATTGTTGGCTTAATACACGGTAAAGTGATATGTATCATTTTTTGAAAGAGATTACATCCGTCAATTGCGGCAGCTTCATATAAATTTGGATCAATGCCTGTAATCGCCGCAAGATAAATAAT
>NZ_BDHF01000358.1:0-723 GCF_054786115.1 Treponema sp. R80B11-R83G3
ATTATGTATAGACGAGAAAAGCAGTATTTACATGGACTGAAGAAAAAAACCAACTCAACAAGAAGAAACACGGCTTTTTCCTGTCGGATATTGTGGATGTTTTTGATGACTCGCATTTGCTGGAGTTTTATGATGCGGCGCATTCATCTTTGGACGAAGACCGCTACATCACCATTGGGCGTTTCCATGACACGGTTATTCTTTTTGTAGTTACTGTGGACAAGGCTGATGGCGACACCCAAATAATCATGGCACGGGAAGCAATACCCAAAGAACAGGAGGCATATTATGACCACTACAGAAAAAGCACGAATAGCGGCAGAAATTAAGGCTTTCAAAAACACAGACTTTACGGATTGCCCACCACTGACCGATGAACAACTGGCACAATTGAAACCTTCTCATTACCGGAACATGGCAAATTACAAGCCTATCAAGAAGACAGTAAATGTCCGGCTTGATGCTGATATTATTGAATGGCTACAAAGTGCAGGAAGAGGTTACCAGACCCGCATGAATTCTATTTTGCGGGAGGCGATGCTGAAGTCGGTGTCATGATCTCGTTATTTTTTGCATAAATTTTGTAACATGGATATTTTACAGCGTGGGTAAGGTTAACTCTTGCCGAAATGGGTTGATAGGGGTAAAATAAAAGATAAGATAGGGGGGTATGTTTTTGGAACATTTGTCGATATACTGCTACGTTTTTATAACCTTTCTTGT
>NZ_BDHF01000359.1:0-721 GCF_054786115.1 Treponema sp. R80B11-R83G3
ATAATAGTGTGTCCCATGCTCCTGATGTGGATCTATATGAAAAAGTATTTAGTTGCGAAACATGTGGTAAAGAATTTGGCATTGTTAGTTGGGTTTATTAAGAGAATTTGCCTTATGTTAAAATAGGGCATGTCAGGTTTTTTGGTAAATAAAATGCTCTTTCTTTTCATATAGTGTACGGACAAACGCCGTATAACAGGTCGGTAAAAGTACGCCGCCTTACGGCGGCTAGGCTACGAAAAAACGCAGTCGGGCTATCCGCCCTTTGTGCGTTTTTTCTCCGCCACATTTTTTTGCGCCCGTGAAACTGCTTCGCAGTTTCTTATATCGGGCGCAAAAAACGTCTTTTACCGCCGGAACGTTAAGCGCAAGTTTTGTAAGGCAAAATTAAATTTTACCCAAAAGGGCTAAGCGTTACCTACAAACAGCGCCAGATAAGATGATTTAAATATTTGATCTAAAATTTATTCGATTATGGCTGTTCGCCTTCTTCAGAATACGCTTAGTATCAATAAAACTAAAATTATTCCATAAATGTTAGACGTATGCCGCAAAATATGAATAATAAAGTTTGGGCATATTATTTTAAATAATTTTACTCAAATTTGGGCTGTGTGCATAGTTCAGGATATATTCGTTATCATTAAAAAATAAATTTATTACATAAAGGCTAAGCGTATCCTACAAACAGCGTCTGATAAAATGATTTAAATATTTGATC
>NZ_BDHF01000360.1:0-727 GCF_054786115.1 Treponema sp. R80B11-R83G3
CTCCATTAACAACTGTTACGCGCTTGGAAATGTGCTGGCCGATAAAACCTCAAGCAGTGCGGGCGACATACATGCCGGAGGTCTTGTGGGGTATATAAGTCATCCTAATGATAGTTCACAACCTGTCTGTAATGTTCAATACAACTTTGCCGCAGGCTCGGTAACCGCCCAGTCAGTCAGCGGGGCTGTTTATGCAGGCGGCATTGTTGGTTACAGGTCGGCTCCCGGAACTGGCGGCGGCGGTGTTATTCAAAACAACGCCGCATTGGGCGCAAGCGTTACCGCAAAAGGTTCAAGCGCAACCAGAGTAGCGGCGCGGATTTACGGGTATCCGTCAACAAACATCGGTAGCGCGAATTACGCAAAAGACAGTATGCGGATAGAGAAAAGCGATGTGTACGGAACCCTCTCTTTCCCGTACTGGGACGGCGTTACTCCGTCTAGCGAACCTTCTACCTGCTATAAGTTAATAAACACCGCAGTCGCCGCAGACCAGAACGGCGTAAGCGTCTCCAGTAGCGTCTTTAACAGTTCAAACATCTGGACAAATGCAAGTATGTTGAACTTTGCCGCCGCCACTCCAAACCCCTGGAACTTCACCAGCGTAATAGGGAAGGGCTATCCAACACTATTGAATGTGGGGGGACAGTGATGGGAAATAATCAATTATTCTTAAATATCGTTAATAATCTCAATAAACTGTTCAGGCGTTACAGCGGGAATGGAA
>NZ_BDHF01000361.1:0-720 GCF_054786115.1 Treponema sp. R80B11-R83G3
GCGATATGTCGGGAGACTGGTTGTGAATCATGTCAAGAACCGCCATGGAATTGCAGTCAAGCCCGTAAGACGGGTCGGTGTAGCCTATATCCCTCGCAATATCCCGCACCAAATGATGGAAATCGACAAACGTATTTGTCGTAATTTCCCCGCCGATAAGCACAAGTGAGGTGGACGCGAATGTCTCACAAGCCACCCTGCTTTCAGGGTCTTCTTTAAGGCACGCGTCAAGAATCGCGTCAGATACCTGATCGCAAAGCTTGTCGGGATGCCCTTCGCCGACTGATTCAGATGTGAAAAAATATGTCGAATTATCCGTGTTTTTCATATTAATCTCCTTATTATAATAGTATCGAAAATTTCACTTTTTGGCAATGATAACTATTTACCATTAATTAAAAAAGCGTTATAATTAATAAAATCCGATAAAGGGGGGATAATATGGAAAAACAGGCTGTCAATAAACGGCTGCTGGGAGTGGTGGTTCCGGTTGGAGCTTTACGGTCAAAAAAGGGCATGGGAGTGGGCGAATTCTCCGATTTAATTGATTTTGCCGCCCTATGCAAAAAAATGCGGCTTGGATTGATTCAACTTTTGCCTGTAAACGATACCGGTTTTGAAAGTTCTCCGTATTTTAGCTTGACGGCATTCGGCCTTCATCCTCTTTATCTGCGGATTGAAGAACTTGATGAATACGCGTCAACGGAAGATTTGGCTGTT
>NZ_BDHF01000362.1:0-707 GCF_054786115.1 Treponema sp. R80B11-R83G3
ACATGATAATTGGTGACCACATAGAAATTTCCAGCCGCGCCGGGAATTACAAAACCGGAGCCGGTGGCTCCTTTCAAGAAAAGTTCAATAGATTTAGCCGCATTGGTTTGCCCGTTTTTTTCAAGTTCCGCTTTAATTTTTTCAAAAAAAGCCACAATGCCGGGATGATAGCTTTGATTGATCAAGCCTACATAATCCCGTAAAACGCCCGCAGGAGGAGCGGACTGTTGGGAAAAAACACAAACGTGAAAAGCAAGAATTAATATTATAAAAATGAATAAAGAACGATATTTCATAGATACTCTTTATTTTTTTCCAACCATCCATTCTTTTATCAGTTCGGATTTTGTTGTTGTATCATATAGTTGAAGATAAAATTCAATTCCTTTAAAACCTAAAGCTAATGTCTTAGATCTTCCTCTAACCTCGTATTTTTTTCCGGGTTCAAAATTATATGGCAGTTCAATATCTTCAAATTTATATGTAGTAGATGAATACTGATTACTGAATGTATACTCCAAATTAAATAGAAAACTGGTATTCCCTGCCGGAATGGTAAGGATGATTTTATCATTACTTTTAATAATTCTTTTTTTATATATAATATCATTTATGCTTATCCCATTCCATTCTTTAAAAATGAAATCCCCATTTACCGTGTTGTTTTGAAATGTTACCGTTACATTTTGATCAGCCGGATTTTGTTG
>NZ_BDHF01000363.1:0-704 GCF_054786115.1 Treponema sp. R80B11-R83G3
CGTATACTCAAGTATTTTTCATCGCCTGTTATAAGGTACGGATATATGCCTGATTTTTTGGTAACGTCATCATCCTCCATTAATTCCTTAACTCGCTTTTCCAATAAGCCGTTTAATATGGGGCGGGTAGATACGGCAAAAGGCTTTTTATAGTCACTAGGGATAAAGCTATTATCCACTAATAACATTTTGGAATCGTCATGTTTTTTATATTTATCAGGTATATCTTTTAACGGCATTATTTTTAATTGTTTATATCTCGGTCTGTCTTTTATTGGAAAATTGGTAAACCAATAACCTGCCGCTCTGGTAAGTTCCCTTTTAGGCGTTTGAAACCAATCCACTTCATTATAACCTGCCCATACTTTATTATTATAGAAATAAGGAAGATATGCCGTGGTTAAAACATTTGCTATGTTAGAAATGATTAAAAACTTCTTACCGCTTTTAATAGTAATTTCCCAATAATCTACCGCTCTTGAAAACGGCGGGTTCGTGCATACTATATCCGCTTCTTCTTTAAGAATCTTCAATGACAAGGGATCATCGAAACTTCCCGTATAACCTTCGGGATATTTTTTGAATTCCTTAAAACCTGTTTTTGTAAATATATAACCCTTTGCGCCTTGATTAAATAAATCTACAGGACCGCTGTAATGGGTGCATATTAATTTTTTTAAGCCAAGATATTGGAAGTGATGTAT
>NZ_BDHF01000364.1:0-706 GCF_054786115.1 Treponema sp. R80B11-R83G3
AATGGATTGTGAATGGTCTTATATTCTTTTAACCGACACCAACTTTAATTCAATGCAAAAAAGAGGTGCGGAAATAAAAGAAATCCTTGAGTTTTGCAAATTAACCAAAGGGCAGACAGAGGGGACTTTGTTTTAAGCATTAAAGGACTATGTGTAAAGTAACGGATCATTTTGAATCAAATAATAAATCTTCCAAGTATAGGACACGCAACGTAACCGACACCACTTTTTCATAGTGTCGTTTGACCGCCGACCACCCACACATATAACGTGTAGGTCAACATTAATAAATCGTGTCTGCCACAATATTTCAAGAAATAATTTAGAAGGGAGAGGTCTCCCCTACGCTCCATCTGACCACATAAAATATCAAGCACAATATTAGCACATAACATTTTATCGTTGTTATAACATTTCTCAGTATCTTTTTATATAACCCATCTTTTATATGGTCGGATTACGCCACTCCATCTACGTGGGACAAGCCCACATTTTGCTCCTCAATACTTTGTAACTCGCACTATGCTTTATTACGCTCCTCAAGTCCTTGTAACACGCACAAGACTTCGTAAACTTTCGCATAATTTCACATAACAGGTAATTCATTCCGTATAACCCTTTTGGCATGGCTTTTGCAGTGGGAATAAAATGGCTACAGCCAGGCAAAAGCCATGCCAACCCTTCGGGACAGGGCAATTATTCTAAT
>NZ_BDHF01000365.1:0-705 GCF_054786115.1 Treponema sp. R80B11-R83G3
GTCCTAATATGCCTGACGCTTTTAATTCCTGCATCCAATCGGATTGTTTTTTTGCGGCGTTTTCATGGAAGAATGGGGCGGGGCTTTCATCATCGTCAAGCGGTTTTACCACCGGAGCGGGAAGGGCTTCGACCGTAAAGGGTCCTGAAATACGGACTTTCCTTTTTTCAATTTCAGGCTGATCGTAAAGCGTTTCCTGTTCTGGCGGTTCGTTATTCGCTATGGATTTGAGCGTGATATGCGAAACTGTTTTGTACACAAAGCCGCTTGATACTCCTTGTTCAGGATGCGCCAGTTTGTAGTAGTCGAAGGTTGCGGTCATGAGGCGTTTTTTAGCAAGGGTGATGGCAATGCGGGAAGTGTCGCAGGTAACCCATCGGCGTCCCCATTGTTCGGCAACATAAGCGGTGGTTCCGCTACCACAAGTGATGTCGAGTACCAGATCGCCGGGGTCGGTAGTCATAAGGAGACAACGTTGGATTGGTTTATTGCCAGTTTGAACGACATATATTCTCTCTTCTGTTCGAGTTCCTGTTCCTGTATCGTTCCAAATATTATTTAACAGCATTACTGGAAAATCATTAAAAAATCGTTTGTATCTTAAAGTATCACCAACTACTGCTAATCTTTTTGCTTTTGCTACCCGATCTAATCCTTCTTTTGATGTAGACCAATAACGTGTTTGAGGCGCATATTGTTTCCCCT
>NZ_BDHF01000366.1:0-857 GCF_054786115.1 Treponema sp. R80B11-R83G3
TAGACTTGTTCGACAACCCATTATTTACACCTGTTTTCAAAATTAATAACACCGCAGATTAAAGACAATCTAAGCAGATGCCTTTTACAGTGATTCCTATATGGATACGCCATAATTTTAAATGTTTTTATTTTAGCGTTAATATGTTCTACGGCAACCCTTTTACGCGCAAGGCGTTTGTTATATGCTTTGTCTTTTTCACTTAACGGGTTGTTTTTACTTGCTTTTATTGGTATCATGCCGTTTGCATGATAATCGCGTACGCCTAAATACCCAAGATCGCCATACATTAATATTTCTTCGTCAATTTCGGTTCCAATAGTTCTTTTAAATAAGTTGAAATCATGCTCATGCCCAAGCCCGTCTTTAACGTCAATAATTTTTTTGGATTTGCCGTTAATAATTATCTGGTTTTTTATCGTATGCCGCTTCTTTTTGCCGGAATAATGGGATTTTTGGTTTTTTTTGGCCTGTTTATCGGGCTTTCAGTTACATCGATCACTATATACTCAATCGTGCCGCCTGCTTTTTTCAACGCTTTTTTGCCGGGCAATTTAAACGTCCCGTCTTTCGTTAAGGTGTTTTCCACCCATTGAATAGATTCGCATATTGTGCTTTTGCTGACTCCGTAGTCGCCTCCGATGCTTTCCATTGTCCTATATTCACGCAGATATTTAAGCGCGGCATACAATTTATCTTCAACAGACATTTTTGGCGGGCTGCCGCCTTTTCTGTGTGTTTCCTCGTATTCTTTATCAAGAATTTCTTTCATTTTCATAAATGTTTGTGTTTTAACGCCAAACATCCGCTTAAAAGCATGTGCTTTATCGTTATAATTTGTTTTTTCCCCGCCCATT
>NZ_BDHF01000367.1:0-696 GCF_054786115.1 Treponema sp. R80B11-R83G3
CCGCCTGACCGCCGAAATATTATGCCGTGATTATCCTATAAAAGAAATTTGGAAATGGACTGCCAAAACGCTTATTCTGCCGCTTCACCAGCTCACTGTGGGCTATTGTTATCTGAAATGCGGGGACAGGCGCGTATGGCAATGCCAAATATTACCGGATCGCAAGCGGTTCTCTAAAAGAATTACGATTGTCGATTATGTTGAAAACCCATTTGGAATGGAGGGAAATGATATGGAAATGGATAAAGTTAATTCGCTTATAACGGATGCCTTATCGAATGCGACGATGAAGATTTCCGTGGAACTGGGAACCACAGTAAAAACAGTAAAGGAAGTCTTTTCGATGAATAAGGGGACAATTCTTGAGCTTGATAAACTTGCCGGGGAACCGGTAGACGTAAAAGCCAATGGAGTCCTCATTGCCACAGGGGAAATTGTGATTATTGACGAGAATTTCGGAGTAAGGATTATTGATATTAGCGATACTTCGAATGCCTTAGGAAAAAGCGAAACTAATACGCCTAAGACATCGAAGCCGGCAGCCAAGGAATCAAAATGATCTATATTGTTATTGGAATATCTTTCATCCTGATATGGCTTATAACAATACTTTTTATTGCTCGTTATCTTAAAACGCTCAAGAATGATTTGCTTAAAAATTTAGCTGATATGGAAAAATCATCGGAAGAAAAAAGT
>NZ_BDHF01000368.1:0-693 GCF_054786115.1 Treponema sp. R80B11-R83G3
CCGGACGCTTTACGTGTTGACATTCAGTACAAATTGGCAAGAGACACGACGGATACGACTGCGGAATTTACGTTGGAGGGCATAGTCAACTTCGGAGGCAATACCCGAACCTACGCAATGCCGGACGGTGGGATGTCATTTATATTGACGTTCCTGAATAACACGGTTCTGCCTTCATCGGCGGAAACCGTAAGCCCTTTGTTGGTGATTGAATACGTCCTGCCTATCTGGGAAGTACTCCTGCCTAGCACCTTGTTATTCCGGTTGTCTACCACCTCTACGACTATGGAAAAAGTTTGGGTCCCCTGCTTTTGCCCCCGCTCCTCCACAAAGCTGTTGTCAAACGGTACCGCCGTTACTCCCACATTCAAACGCTGTAGTCCCCATTTTCTGATTTGCCCCGTCGCTTCCAGGCCGTCATTGACCGTCTTGACGACCTCCTGTATGGCGGCCTGCACCGCAGCCTGTTCCGCCTGCACCGTCTTCTGCACCTCAGCTACCTGCGCGTCCATGGCCCGTATTGCCGTTTTCACATCCTGCATCCATTTCAGTGAAGCCTCCAGATATATCTCTACGCCTTCATAAATTGTCGTGTTGGTGTCATAATTAGCTCCCAAGCTGCGGAGATCTACGCTATAGAACAAGGTATTGGGCGGTTCGGGAAGAGATTGAATAAATTTGTTCCAGTTATCG
>NZ_BDHF01000369.1:0-694 GCF_054786115.1 Treponema sp. R80B11-R83G3
TAATTTTTTAATACTGTCAATTTCTTCGTACAGAGAGCCTGACAGGCGAGAGACCGCGTGGCGGCGGCTTGTTTCTGTCTTTGCGGAAACAAGTTCCATAACGGATTCAGCTTTTGTAAGATCGAATTTGCCGTTCATAAATGCGCGGAAGGTAAACTCACCGGGCAGTGCGTCACGGAAACCGGCGCTTTTCAACGCAGTCATTACGGCCTTCCCTACTGCGATGCCGCCGTGGCAGCAAATGTCAAGGCTGTCCTCTCCCGTGTAACTTTTTGGAGCGCGAAAAACAGAGATAAGCACATCGTCTATTTTGTCAGTTGCAAACTCTTTTGTCTTTGAGACAATCCAGCCGTGAATAACCGTGTTTCCGGGAGCGGTCGCAAGCGGCGATGTATTCTCTTTAAGCGAACTATTTTTTGTTCTTGCCGCCGCAAATACTGATGACGCTAATTCTATTGAACCTTTTCCCGATAAGCGAATCAGCGTTAACGCGCTATTACCGGGGGTGGTCGCAAAAGCGGCAATAGGGGATTCATCGCCATAAGACGCGTTACTATTGCCGCTTGTCATTTTCTTCCGTTGAGTCATTTAGGCCGGCGAGACGTATTTTAATAAAGAGCCATGGAGCGGCTACGGAAACCCATAAGCTCATAATCGCATAACACAGGAACCCGTAAATTAAAATATACTGGCT
>NZ_BDHF01000370.1:0-690 GCF_054786115.1 Treponema sp. R80B11-R83G3
ACACGGTTATTAGGCCGGCGGCTTGGTTGTACACCGCACAGCCAATTGTTGCCTGAACCGTTCCGCCGGAAATGCTTACCGCTCCGGTGCTATTGTTGTGAATCGTCCTGGCCGTTCCTCCCGTCATCGAGGTTGTCGAGACCGTGCCGCCGGAAATGCTTACCGCTCCGGTGCTATAGTTGTTAATCGCCCTGCCGCTGTATGCCGAGGACTGAACCGTTCCGCCGCTCACCGTTATGCCGCCGGGGGAAGCGTTGTAAACCGCGTTGCCGTCGTCGGTGGCTGAGGTGTTTTGTACCGTGCCGCTGTTTATTACAAGCCGCGCGGCAGTGCCGTTTGCGCTTGCAAGGTAAATCGTGCCTTGCGAGCTGCTTGTGTTTGCCGATGTTACAAGTGTCGCCGTTGCGGTCGGCTGCGACACGGTTATTGCGCCGGTGCTATTGTTATACACTGCGTAACCCGTTGTCGAGACCGTGCCGCCGGAAATGCTTACCGCTCCGGTGCTATAGTTGTTAATCGCCCTGCCCGTAGTTGCCGAAACTGTGCCGCCTGAGATATTCACCGTTCCGCCGACCTGGTTGTTTATTGTGTAACCCGTTGTCGCCTTAACCGTGCCGCCGGAGATTTCCACTTTACCAGTGGTATTATTGTAAATCGCCCTGCTGTTATTTTCTGTTACTTGAACCGTGC
>NZ_BDHF01000371.1:0-691 GCF_054786115.1 Treponema sp. R80B11-R83G3
ACAGAATAGTGTATAAATATATATACACTTATGAAATAATGTAATTATTCAAACTTTGCATAAGGTAACTTGTAAAGTTTAATAAAGAGTATATACTTGAAATATGATAATAACCGTTGAAGTTATTAATAACAGAGCATTAAATCTCCTTTCGGATATGGAAAATCTTGATCTAATAAGGGTAAATATTCCAACCCAAACCGCTTCCAGTCCTAATCCATATACTCATCTTGCAGGGGCATTAAAACTTTCTGATAAACAATATGAATTTTATCAAAAAACCTTGCAGGAGGGTCGAAACGAATGGGACAGGGATATTTTTTAGACTCAAACGTTATTATTGGATACCTTGCAGGGCGAATTCCTTCTTCTGGTATGGATATTGTCTCAGAAATTGTCAGTAATAGACCTAATATTTCCGTAATTTCACAGATAGAAGTATTAAGATTTAATGATACGCCAGAAAATGAAGCAGTTTTGAAAGAATTTATAAATATGTCTAAAGTTTATCCTTTAAGCAATAATGTTGTTGAACGCACTATTAATTTGTGTAAACAGATTAAAATTAAATTACCAGACGCAATAATCGCGGCAACCGCTTTGCTCGAAGGTTTTACTTTGGTTACTCGGAATATTAGCGATTTTAATAAAATACCCGATCTTATACTTCTAAACCCTTGGGATATTCCTA
>NZ_BDHF01000372.1:0-693 GCF_054786115.1 Treponema sp. R80B11-R83G3
AATTAGCACTGCGTAGCGCTAAATTAAAATTATAAAAGATGAAAAATGCGCGACAGCTTTAGCTGGAGCGGCGCGCTTGGAGGTGAATATGCTGTATGGTGAATATGATCCTGAAGTGGAAATGAGAGTTGTACGCGAAGAAACTCGCGAAGAAGACCGAGAGTATTTCCTTGAATTGCTAGATCAAGATTTGACTAAAGATGAAATTAAAGAGCGGCTTAAACAGGCATCAATGGAGGCTATTTCCCAAAATTAATCCCCATATGGGAATGAGGGCAAAAAAAAGCCCCGAAGCGCATCATACAAACCTAATTTGTAAGGCTACCGCAATGGCAGCAAGCGGTTCTTCGTGGACTTTCTACTTATAACACGGCAAAATGACGGTTTTTCAAGTACTTAAAACTAAAATTTTAAACTTTTTGTCTTTTTATTTCTTATTCCGGTAATTACCGTGAACACCACGAACTTTTGCGACAAATTTTTGTTGTTGTTCGTGTGGTTCGTGGTAAAAAAAATTAAACACTCTTAGGCGCGTCAGGATGGTTAGGGCCGAAGCTCTTTAACAGTACCAAAGGCTCAACCGGGCTTGTGTTGGTGATCGTTATGCCTTTTTTCGCCGCGTCTTCGCTTACAAAGAATTCATCGGCGCTCTGCTGGCCAAAGCGCAACATACCCGGCGCTTCACATAAATAT
>NZ_BDHF01000373.1:0-700 GCF_054786115.1 Treponema sp. R80B11-R83G3
TCAATCGGGAAGGAAGAAGATTTTTTCTATATACCCGAACTGCTCCGAACGGAATACAACATGATATTCGGCAGTTCAAGCCTAAAGGCAGGACGTGTCAATTACACAGCCCCTCTTTCATTTATAGTGGACGGTCTTTTTGACGGCGTTCAATACGATTACAATTCCAGTGTGGGAAGTTTCCGAGCGGGAGCGTGGTACACGGGGCTTCAATATAAAAGCAGAGCCAATATCGCAATGACGGAAGACGATGTAACAAGTTTGTCGGAGCCTGTAGATTACTCTGATTTTTCCAACACTTACTTTTCTTCCAAACGTATGCTTGCCTCAGTCGGGTGGGAGCACCCTTCGATTGCCGACTTAATGCGATTGAACGCCTCAGTCATCGCCCAATTTGATTTAAACGCCGCCGACGTTAAATACAACAGCCAATATGCGGTACTTAAAGCCTCAGTCCCGATAAACAACCTGCTTATCGAAGTCGGCGGTGGCGTTGAATTGTCGCAAACCGCCTTTGCTGACGAAAACAAATTCAACACGGCATTTGCGGGTGAGCTTGGCCTGTTCCTTCTCTTTCCGTCCATCAACAGCCGCCTTTCGTTCACAGGTTTAATCACGAGCGGAATTAACGGCGATTCAGTCGGGGCGTTCGTCCCGATTACTGGCAAGGAATACGGATATGTATTGAAAACAAGATTGC
>NZ_BDHF01000374.1:0-690 GCF_054786115.1 Treponema sp. R80B11-R83G3
CTTTTATATTCCTGAGTATTAAGATATGCATCCCTGGTTTGTCTCCATATTATGCACAATTCTGTTAATATCCCACCAGTAAAATTTGAATCCTTTACGTCTATTTCATTAAAACCGAATTGTTTTTGCCAAAACTTTATATTTTCTATTGATGAAACGGCTGCCGAAGAACTGACAAGATACATGTCTATTAATGCTTTTACTTTATTTGTTCCTTCTTCAATGCGAATTGCGGCATTTAATTCAAATTCCTTTTTTGCATCGGCAATAGTTTTTTCAAAATCTTTGGAGATATTTTTAAACAGAGATTCGCCGGTTTGGAATAGCTCTTTAGCGTTTAATTCCCATTTTTGTCTTTCTTCTTCAAATTGATTAAAAGCTGAAAGCCAAACGGCTTCTCCCTCTGAAAATAATGTAAATGATTCCTGTTCCCATTCAATTCGCCTTATAAAAAATCTTTCTTCCGCGTCTTCCCATGCTTTCAACCCTCTTTCAAATTGCTCTTTGTACAAATTAAGCCACTCTTCGCCTAATAGCGCAAGATCGCCTACGCCTGCAGAAGCTTGTTCTATTTTTGCGTTTAGTTCTTCAATGCCTTTTTTGCATGATTCATCCGTTTCTGCAATTAATTTTTCCGTGAACATTCTGGCGGCTTCATCATCGCTTTTTTTTCGCAGACTCCATATATCC
>NZ_BDHF01000375.1:0-684 GCF_054786115.1 Treponema sp. R80B11-R83G3
GTATAAAATCGAATGAGTTATTTTCTGTATCGGATTCTCCTGAACTTGCAATGGAACAACTGCAAATGGCTATTTTGGGTAAAATAGGCCAAAAACTGGATAATTTTGATCAGGTTATTGAATATGCAGTGAAAAAGGCCATTGAGGAAAACGCGGATAAAATATCCGGTGTAAAACGTCTAGGGTCAGATTAAATCCAAACGAATGTATCAAATGAGGCAGATCGGGACCAAGCGTTTTTAAAAAGCCATGAAAAACTTACTGTCGTTGCATGATTCAACACAAAGCCCCACTACTGATTTAAATGCCCAATAAATCCCTGACTGTACTGAATAAATTCTTTGGGCATACATCGTTCATTGTTTCAATCTTTCAATTACCGTCATATCGCTGAAATAAAGCGCCTCAATGCGTCCAAGACGAAGCTCAGCGTTAAAGCGCCGAAGTATTTCCCGCTTTGCCGCCTCTTCATCTATTTGATTGGCGTTTTCCGCAGGAAGGGACGAAAAATATTCCGTGATTATCGCTTTAAAATCGTTGATTTTCGCGGCAAGCTCTTCGGTAAAAGCGATGTCTTTGGCGGAGTATGGGAAGGCTACGGAAAGAAGCAAGGTTGATGAATTTGACAGGGGAATTCTAAGGCGTTCCAATCCTGGATAAACGCGGATGTCGTCATCGTTTACC
>NZ_BDHF01000376.1:0-682 GCF_054786115.1 Treponema sp. R80B11-R83G3
ATAAATGAAATCTACTCTTAAAATTATCAATAGCATACTCTTCAAATTTTTTCCCATAAGGGGAACACAGAAAAACTAGGCAGATGGTTTGACCAAAAAAAGGGCGTAAAAGGTGAAAAATTCGTATGTTTTTTTGTTTAGGGTTAAATTCGTCAAAGGGAAACAATTACCGCTAGAATTTGAAAATATAAAACCAGAAGAAATATTAATTCAAGCTATTAAAGAAAAACCTGATATTGATACAAAAGAAGGCTATTCGTGGCATATTGGCAATATAAGCTCACTAGACGATAGGTATGGTAGCTTTGCCATTGGAAGAAAGACACTTACAGCTTTACCGCATTTTGATAGTGAAAAAAAAGATTTTGTTGAATCAATGTCTGAAACAAGTCCTTATACAATGATTTATTTTGATTCAGTTATTGGATTGTTAGGTATAAAACGGAATTATCACTTAGCTCCGAGAGAATCAAGTATTGCAAAGAAAGTCGAGCAATTATTAGCATCAACTGTTATTGTGCGAAGATCGATGACTTATGTTGAGGTTGATGCAGTAAAAGATCCCGTGTCCTTTATTAATAAACTAAGAAATGCTTACTCCATAAAAAATTTACCGTAACCTTTGGCGGTCCAAATCCTTTTGATGCTGATGAGTTTTTTCATAAACCTATGTCTATATATC
>NZ_BDHF01000377.1:0-676 GCF_054786115.1 Treponema sp. R80B11-R83G3
ATTTTTTCCCTTTTCTCCGGTTGCAATCTTTACACAGCATTTGAAGATTATCCGGTAAAGTTTTGCCGCCTTCTGTCCAAGGGGTTATGTGGTCACCTTCCATTTCGTCAATGTCAAACTTTTCTTTACAGATTTTGCATTTGCCATCCTGTTTTTCATAAGCGGTACGTTTCTGGCTGTCAGTAAATGCACGTATACTCAAGTATTTTTCATCGCCTGTTATAAGGTACGGATATATGCCTGATTTTTTGGTAACGTCATCATCCTCCATTAATTCCTTAACTCGCTTTTCCATTTCGGCATTTTTAAATTTTTGCTTGCCGTATTTATTAAACAGTTCGCCCCACGGTACGCCTTTCATCTCTTTTCGGTAATTTGGAAAAATTGTTTTAACCCAATTTATTACTCCCATGAAATACTGCCATAATTCATTGGCATTATCTTCATTTTGATTTTTAGACATATAATCTTCGATATTGCCTTTGCTTATCCAGTCAAGAGCTGTTTCCAATATTTCCTGCCGTATTGCAGAACCGTTGACATAATCTTTTGCAAGGTTATGGGCGGCACATCCTGTTTTGCTAAAATGGCGTTTAGCGTCTGTAAGCCACGAACCTGTATAAACGGCATTTCGCAATTCCTGCGGCGTAAGTTTTTCACCTGCAATGTTAATAAT
>NZ_BDHF01000378.1:0-674 GCF_054786115.1 Treponema sp. R80B11-R83G3
TCAAAGTTTGTAACTCCCACCCCGTTAAAAGGCGTTTGTGATGATTACAGCAGTCTGTTAATATCAAGGCTCAAAAACGCCAATATTGCCGGAGTAAGCGATATAGTAAAAGTATCAGGTCAAAATCACGCGTGGGTTACCCTAAAATACAAAGGCAGGCTTCTCTATTTGGATGCGACATGGTTCGATACTAACGTAGTTGATGAAACCGGAACGGTAGTCCACGTTCCGTATAAAGACCCGCGTAATTTTACATTCGATAACGATATTTTCACCAATCACGGGAAACATCATTTGCCGGGCAGATGATTGACGGTCGCGTGGGGTAGAATACAAATTTTACCACGAACCAACACGAACCAATAAGATCAATGTTTGTGCTCTTTATGGAAAATGCCAACAAAAAACACAAGGACACAGTTTTTACTTTCCTTTTCAGCAACCCGGCTCTTTTGAGGGAATTGTATTCAGCGATAAATGGCGTTACCCTTCCGCCGGACGTACCCATCGACATTAACACGCTTTCAGACGTACTTTTCAGGAGGCAGAGAAACGACATTTCGTTTTTATTCGACAACCGGCTCATTGTCTTGATTGAGCACCAGTCAACCATCAACGAAAATATGCCGCTGCGGTGCCTGATGTACGTCGAAAAACTGTACGAAGTAATAACA
>NZ_BDHF01000379.1:0-667 GCF_054786115.1 Treponema sp. R80B11-R83G3
AATCAAAACAATTAACCGCTTCATGATAATTCTGTATCGCGGTTGTCCCCGACCAGTTTTCAGCCACTATATAAACGTCGTCTTTTATTTTTTTACATTCGTCATTCAGCCATTTTAAAAAATCGATATTTTTTTGATCTTCACCATAATAATAAAACTTAACCGCGTCAAGCCTGAAGCCTCCTACCCCTTTGTCAAGCCAGAATTTAACAATGTCGATTATTTCTTCGCGCACTTTAGGGTTGTCCATGTCAAGTTCCGGCATACTGGGGCTGAAATTTCCTTCGTAGTAGTATTGGGTTCCATCGGGAGTTTTTTCAAATTCATACCATGTGCGTCCCGTAATCCTGCTTGTCTCTTTTGTATAATACTTCGCATAGGTATCGTTAGGATTTCCTTCTTTTATGGCGTTTTTTGCGTTAGTAAACCATGCGTGCATCGTGGACGTGTGATTAAGGACAAGATCGATAATTAATTTAATGCCGCGCTCGTTACATTCGTCAATAAGATTATCAAAGTCTTCCATTGTTCCGTAAGCGGGATCAATTTTTAAATAATCAATAACGTCATATTTGTGATAACTCGGAGAGCGCATAATCGGCATGAGCCAAATGCCGTCTATGCCTTATCATCGCGGTTCCCATTGTCGCGCTGTTCCTGTCTATGC
>NZ_BDHF01000380.1:0-665 GCF_054786115.1 Treponema sp. R80B11-R83G3
TTTCGCGCACAATTCTGACAGTTCCTGTACGTTATTTACGGGACGGCAGGAAAAATCAGGCAAAGCGGAAAGAATTTTTACCATTTCATCAAAGCCAACGTCAAAAACAACGCGATTTATCGGCTCAAATTGAATTGCGGGGTCGTAGATATTTTCTATTTCTACAAGCGCATAACGGCAGGGATGAGAGGGAAGGCTGTCTCCTGCCTTGTAACCTGAGGCAATTTGGCAGCCCCCGGCTGCCTTGTATTCTTCCCAAATGCCCTTTGCCGCCGCAATAGAATGGTTGCCGTCTCCTACGGCAAAGAGAAAAGGCTTCCCTTCTCCGCCATACCGCCCTGTGGAACGATTATAAAGAGCGTCAAATTTTTCCGTAATAAATGAAACAGCCTCTGTTTCTTCATCGTTTTTAATGTCTAAAAACCAGCCTGTCACGCTTCCCGAATCCATCATCAATGGCGTACTGTAACAAGGAGACGATTTTTTTACTCTCTCGCCAATGGCCGGCAATAAGGTATCCGCCTCATCGTCAATAAGCAGTATAACGTGGGGAAGCTCCAACGGCGCGCCTCGGCGAATATCCATTCGCGGGGGAAGGCGTTCAGGCACCGCGCCTTCAGTACAGCGGATTAACGGGCGCGATTCGGGATGCCAGTCGTACTGTT
>NZ_BDHF01000381.1:0-700 GCF_054786115.1 Treponema sp. R80B11-R83G3
TCAATCGGGAAGGAAGAAGATTTTTTCTATATACCCGAACTGCTCCGAACGGAATACAACATGATATTCGGCAGTTCAAGCCTAAAGGCAGGACGTGTCAATTACACAGCCCCTCTTTCATTTATAGCGGACGGTCTTTTTGACGGCGTTCAATACGATTACAATTCCGCCGTGGGAAGTTTCCGAGTAGGAGCGTGGTACACGGGGCTTCAATTCAAAAACAGGGCAAATATAGCGATGACCGAAACCGATATTGAGGGCTTGTCGGAGCCTGTAGATTACTCCGATTTTTCCAACACTTACTTTTCTTCCAAACGAGCGCTTGTTTCCTTCGGTTGGGAGCACCCTTCGATTGCCGATCTGCTTCTGTTGAACGCCGCAGTCATCGCACAGTTTGATTTAAACGCCGCCGACGTTAAATACAACAGCCAATATGCGGTACTTAAAGCCTCAGTCCCGATAAACAACCTGCTAATCGAAGTCGGAGGCGGCGTTGAATTTTCGCAAACCGCCTTTGCTGACGAAAATAAATTCAACACCGCTTTTGCGGGTGAGCTTGGCTTGTTCCTGCTTTTTCCGTCCATCAACAGCCGCCTTTCGTTCACAGGTTTAATCACGAGCGGAATTAACGGCGATTCAGTCGGGGCGTTCGTCCCGATTACTGGCAAGGAATACGGATATGTATTGAAAACAAGATTGC
>NZ_BDHF01000382.1:0-660 GCF_054786115.1 Treponema sp. R80B11-R83G3
ACGAGATGCTCAGGAGTCTCGTGGGCTGTGCGGAAAGGCATTCCTTTGCGGACAAGGTATTCGGCGGCATCGGTGGCTTCCGGGAAGCCTCCGGCGCAGGCGGCTTTCATGCGCCCGGCGTTAAAAGCCGCCGAAGTGATCATGCCCCGGAAAATCCGCAGGGACGCGGCGGCGGTGTCGATGCTGTCGAAAAGGGCTTCCTTGTCTTCCTGTAAATCCTTGTCGTAGGCGTATGGAAGCCCTTTCAGGATGGTAAGGAGGCTTACCAGGTTTCCGACAGCCCTGCCGGACTTGCCCCGGATAAGTTCCGCAAAATCGGGGTTTTTTTTCTGGGGCATGATCGAGGAACCGGTGCTGTACGATTCGGCAAGATCGATAAACTTAAATTCCTCGCTGGCCCAAAGGACAATGTCTTCGCAAAACCGGGAAAGGTGTACCATGACGACGGAAAGGGCCGCGGCAACTTCCACGGCAAAGTCCCGGTCGGCAACGGAGTCCATTGCGTTCAGGGTGGGACGCTTAAAGCCCAATGTTTTCGCAACGGCTTCACGGTCAAGGGGCAGGGTTGAGCCGGCCAAAGCCCCTGAACCCAGGGGACACTCGTCCAGCCGCTCCAGGGCATCCGCCAGGCGGCCACGGTCGCGGTCAAGGGCGCAGCAC
>NZ_BDHF01000383.1:0-661 GCF_054786115.1 Treponema sp. R80B11-R83G3
GTTTTTTACATACTTTTAATTTTTCCGGCAAATAGTTTATGTTGTTATCAAGAAAACCTTTTTTCTGGATAAAATAACAGAACATCAAACGGTTTAACATTAACGACGCATACCACTGTTTTTTATTGCTTTCGGTATCGGGTATCGCCAAGGGCACAACGTCTTCTATACCCTTTATAAATCCTAAAAAAGTCTTATGCTGTTTGCTGAATTCAGCGTAAAAAGTTTTTATAATTTTTTCACTGTTAGCGGTTAATGTATTAACACGCTCTTTTACATCGGTAAGTGTAATAATATCTTCTTCTTCCAGTTTAAATACAATATTACGGAGTTTTTGGAACAAGCCCTCAACATCCTGCCCTTTATGCCATGAAAAGGCAATTAACTTCCTGAATTTGCCGTCTTCATATAACGGCAACTGCCAATGCTGCCATGATTTTTCTTTATTGACAAAGATAAGCAAGTGGTTATGATAAAGCTGCTTTATTCTTTTTTCAAATTGTTTTCGTATATTTAAGTCCGGTATTCCGTCTTGTGTTGTAATTTGCAAAATGGCAAACCCTTTTTTTTCCGCAATGCCAGTCAATGTATAAATAATATTCTGAATTTCTATTTTGTTATCGTAATTAAAAGTATCCCATCCATTCATCCTGAACAATTC
>NZ_BDHF01000384.1:0-655 GCF_054786115.1 Treponema sp. R80B11-R83G3
ATCGAAAGGAAAAAAAGAGGGAATAATCAAAGCTGAAAACATCAAACCCAAACTGGTAGGCGGCAAACACGAAGTAATAGACGAAACATTTAAGGAAACAGGAAGTTTCAAAAAAACCGAAGAAGGGGAATTTGACTAAAAAATTGACATCCATGTCAATTTTTTAGTTTGGAGTTTTGCGTTGCAAAACTCCACAGCATTATAACAGCGGCATCCATGCCGCCAAAGTGTGTCAAATTGACCCATTTTAGGGCTTTATTCTTAAAATAAGCCAATTTATCCTTGCTTTTACACCAAAAATGATTAAATTTCAACGAATGTTCATTGAATTTCAACGAACGTTCGTTGGGTACTCAACGAGTGTTCGTTGGATTTCAACGAGTGTTCATTGATTTTCAACGAACGTTCGTTGGGTACTCAACGAGTGTTCGTTGGATTTCAACGAGTGTTCGTTGAGTTTCAAGAAGTGTTCGTTGGTTTTCAACGAATGATCGTTGAGTTTCAAGAAGTGTTCGTTGAGTTTCAAACATCGTTTTTTGAGGGTCAAAAAGTGTTCCAAAAGGAATAACGGTAATTATTTTGGTAATATCCGACATTATATTTATTCCAACTGATGATAAATAATTAAATAAATATCTTTAATTAAATATAATAT
>NZ_BDHF01000385.1:0-657 GCF_054786115.1 Treponema sp. R80B11-R83G3
GCAATGATATTTCCTATTACCATGAAGTGCAGGAAAATATCGCCGTAAACGCCGATAAAAAACTTCCCATAACTGTGGACAGAGACGGAAAAATTATTAACTTGCAGGTAACGCCAGCCCTAGACAAATCAAGCGGGGCGGGAAAAATCGGCGTTTATTTTTGGACGGATACCGTAGTAGGCGATGTAGCGGAGGGCAGTCCAGCGCAAAAAGCGGGACTGTTACCCGGCGATGTAATAACAGCCGCGAACAATACGCCCGTGCGAAACACTGTTGATCTAATGAAAATATTGGAACAGAAGCCCGATAAACTTGATCTGGAAATTTTCCGAAGCGGTTCTAAAGAAAAGATTTTATTGGATATTAGCAATCCTGAAAGCGATATTGGCATTTCATGGAAAACCATAAATTACCGCACTCCAAATCTTTCAATCCCGCAGGCTGTTGCAAAAGGTTTTAAAGAGGGGTATAAAACTCTCGCGATCTCAGTTACAAGTTTAAAACTTCTTTTTAAGGGAATTGATCTTACAAAAGCGGTTTCAGGGCCGGTACGCATAACTTACATGATGGGGGATATGGCGGCTCAGGGATTTGGGCAGAGCATTGCGACCGGGTTCAGGTACTTTATCGACTTTATCGCGCTTATCTCCATCGCCC
>NZ_BDHF01000386.1:0-656 GCF_054786115.1 Treponema sp. R80B11-R83G3
ATAGTAAGCGGTGTCGGCAAACTGGCTGAATATTACCACTTTTTCTTGGGGGAATATTTGCGTAAGCATTTCGTATAACGCTCCAAGCTGTCTGTCCTTTGCCTGATCCCATGTTTTGCCCAATTCCATTATTTTTAATAATCGGGCAGTATCCGCTTCCAGATCGTCTTTAAGTTTTTTATTAAAAAGCTCGCTTCGTATCCATTCATATTTCTGCTTTGTATTAGAAAGTGTTTGGTAGTATTTCTGAGCCAGTTTTCGATATTCTTCCGTATCAAATACAAAATTTTCAATCCCTGAATCAGTGTCACCTGTATCAGGGGACGTATCTTCATCGCTGTAAAGTATTTCGTTAATTATGTCTCCTTCCTGCTTTCCTACAGGAAATTCCAGTCCTTCATCAATAGCATAAATGAATAAATAGTTACGCAAAATATGGCGGCTTATGGAAAGCAGGAACGAATACCCTGAACTTTCAAGGCGTTTGAACAGATTGGTACGGGCAAAACCTCGAAGCTGTTTGCCGGCTTTGGCAAGGTTGATTTTTATTTTTGTTTCTTCAGGTTTTATGTTTTTAAGGTTTGTTTTGTTCTCATACATTTCCTGACCAATCCCGTAACGAGGCAGAAGCAATTCATTAATCGTGTTTACAACAT
>NZ_BDHF01000387.1:0-653 GCF_054786115.1 Treponema sp. R80B11-R83G3
TCTCCTGCTTGCGTTTATTTTTTCTTTGCCGCGTCCTCTTTTTAATTATCCCTATTCGCCCGTACTTTTTGACAACGAAGGGAATCTTCTTGGAGCGCAGGTCGCTTCGGACGGCCAATGGCGTTTTCCCGGCACGGAAAAAGTAAACGAAAAGTTCACTCTTGCGTTAATCGAAACCGAAGACCGCAGATTCCGTGGGCACTTGGGTGTTGATCTTTTGGCAATTGGGAGGGCGGCGTATCAGAACATTCGCGCTAAAATGGTAATATCGGGCGGTTCTACAATCACCATGCAGACGATACGCCTTGCAAGGGGGGCGCGTAAAAGGAATTTATTTGAAAAGTTTATAGAAGCGTATCTGGCCGTCAGACTTGAAGCGGGAAGGTCTAAAAATAAAATTCTTGCCCTTTATGCAGCTAACGCTCCTTTTGGGGCGAATGTGGTAGGCTTGGAAGCCGCAGCGTGGCGATGGTTTGGCAGAAGTTCAAACGATCTTTCATGGGCGGAAGCGGCTGTTCTGGCGACTCTTCCAAACAGCCCCGCTCTTATTCACCCGGGACGCAACCGCGAAGCCTTAAAATTAAAAAGAGATTCGCTCTTAAATAAACTTTTTAAAAAAGGCTGTTTTGACGAAGAAACTCTCACTCTCAGCG
>NZ_BDHF01000388.1:0-647 GCF_054786115.1 Treponema sp. R80B11-R83G3
CTTTACGGTATCAATAGACGCTGATGACTGCGGCAGGTATTTGGGCATTGTCGAACACACAGCCTTTACCCCTGATTGTTATGTAATTCAACTTTGCGTAAACAGGGGCGATAACTTGCATACAATTGCGGCTTCACAGCCGTTTTACCTGCCAAAACCGTATAATAATGATATTATTGCGGATATGTGCCTTAATCCTTTAATCCGCCTTTCGGGAGCGAAGGATTTGGCAATTATAAAAAATACCGACCGTCAATCCGCGGTTAAGAGGCAATAAAAATGGAATTCCGTTATGCGATCTCTCTTGTTTTAGAAGCCCACTTGCCTTTTGTCAGGGAATTTCAAAAAGAAGACGATCTGTCCCTGATTGGCGAAGAAAGCCGTTTTTTTGAATATGTTAATGAAACGCTTCTTCCCCTCCTTGAAACATTGTATCGGTTGGAAACAGACCATATCCCGTTTCGCCTCGCGCTTGCGGTTTCTCCCATTCTAATTCATTTATTGACGGATGAACATCTGCAAAAAAAATACTTGGCTTATACCGACAAGCAAATTGAATTCGGAAGGCAGGAACTCGATAGAACCGCAAATAACGAAGAATTAAACAAACTTGCCCAACGTTACTACAACATAACGGTAGACAGAAG
>NZ_BDHF01000389.1:0-638 GCF_054786115.1 Treponema sp. R80B11-R83G3
ATGCGGATGAAGCATAAAGGCTTATGAAAATAAGGTTAAAAGTTGGACTAAATCCAACTATCTTTATGAAACTGCAGCGGGTATTTTTTATGTATGGGGAGCGAAAAACGGCTGTGAATTTATTTTTCCTGTCCGTAACCGTAACATCTTTAAAACCTAACGCCTCAAGCAGTCCTTTTATTTTCACATGAAGTTCCACAGCCATAGTAAGCACCAACACCCCGCCGCTCTTTTTTTTACCCCCCCGCCATTATTCAAATTACAAGGCGTAAAACAGCCCTGCCCGTCCTTGCCGTATGATTTCACCTTTTTTTCTACGCCACTCGTTTTCCCCCGAGCGGAATTGGGTTTTTCCCCCTCCGCTTCAAGACGGATTGACCTTAAAGAACGCATCCGCTCCGCTAATTTTTCCCTCTCCACGCCAGTTATAGCCTTAATGGTCGGATGTCCGCAAAGCCAGTTTTCTTCGGCGGTTTTTCTTTCCACGTCCGTTGCGTCAGGGTCTATGCCGGACATCTTTTTCCCGATAACGCAACGCCGCTCAAGCATGGCAAGGGTAAAATATCCCGCTATAGCGGAAGCGCCTATTTTTGCGATTTTCCGCTGACGTTTAACCCATTCGGGAACGTCCTGCAAAC
>NZ_BDHF01000390.1:0-641 GCF_054786115.1 Treponema sp. R80B11-R83G3
ATTTTCCATGAAACCGGTTATGTCCGTATCGGTTTTTTTTACACGGGCGCTGTATGAAACTTGAACCGCTGTTGTTTCTTCGCTGAGAACTCTGACGCGGTATTGATAAAAAGAGCCTAAGTCATCAAATGACCCGAATACCAACGATTTTGCGCCAAGCATATGCGTAATACTGACCAGAGAATCATCGCTCACATAGCCCGACATTTGAAAATTAAGTTCGTCCAATAATTTGGCAAGCTCTTCGCCTCGGGCCAGAACAGTTAATTTGCCGCTTTTTCTGATTTGCTCGCTTAATTCTTTTTGCAAATACCTGGACAGTTTTACCGGGGTAGCGTCAAATTCCGCCAGGGCAATTTCCGTGGGGGCGCTTAAAACCGTTTCAAGAGCCTCAACCGCGCCTGTAATTGCCTCTGCCAGGCTTTTTTCCGGGGGCGCTGCGGGCGCTTTACCGCTTGAACTTGCGCAGCCGCTTATTAACGCAAGCCAGAGAATTAATGCAATAAATGGGGTTGCTTTTTTTGTAGTGGTTTTCTTTGTACTCATGATTTTATTTTTACTCTTTTTATTTTGTCTGTCAAGTTGAAAATTATTTGTAAAATTTCACAAAAAGATCACGAAGAAATAAAGATCAAGAGGGG
>NZ_BDHF01000391.1:0-630 GCF_054786115.1 Treponema sp. R80B11-R83G3
TTTAAATTTAATTCCATGTATCCCTTTTACTTCTTATACGCTATTGCGTCAAGTTGGAACAAAAGCCCTTCTTGTCCACCGACATGGGCAAATTCCGTCTGTATTGATTTTCTTGCGGGATATTTTCCGTTAAACCGTTCCTTAAAGACTTTTTCCATTACTGGTATGTTCCATATGTCTCTGAACAGGCAGTCCAGTTTTACAACTGAATCCAATGTTAAGCCTATTGTTTCAAGCCTTTTTTTCAAATGGTCAATAGCGCCGTTTATCTGGTTTTCAATGGGCTGACCTATATTGCCTACACAATAACTTATAAAGGCGAAATCTCCGGCTTCGACAATGCCGGTATGCGCCCATTGCTCGTTTACGTCGCTTCTTTTTATGCTTTCCATGCTTTTCTCCTTAAATATTTTATCTTATAATCAACCTTGCTTTAAGGCTGAATGTAAATGGCAATTTCTTGTCCAAAAAAGGGAAATGATATGCTCCCTCAACGCTTCTTTCCATTCCGCCTGCGTCGTAATACAGAGTGTCATATTCATTGAAAAATTCTATTGTTAATCCTGCGTTTATCAATGAATTAATAATATCGCTGACCTTGTACATCCATTCATAATGGTCGGTCTTTTT
>NZ_BDHF01000392.1:0-628 GCF_054786115.1 Treponema sp. R80B11-R83G3
CTTTTCGAATAACCTGTTGTACCATTTCATTTTCATGAGTAATTAGAGATGATAACTTTTTATCAACCTCTACTTCACCTTTAAAAACTAATAAACCGCGAATAGCCTGGCAGACAACTTTAGGATCGTTGTCTTTAAGTTTTGTAAATAAAATTTTTTTTGTATCAGGTTTCCGCATACGCCCGATTGCAGATACAGCCTCTCTTCGGACATTTGTATCAGGGTCGTTTTTTATTACTTAATACATCACCAGTGATAGTTCCTCGTGTAAGTCGTTCTCACTCAAGCAAGCGTTATCCAATTCCTTTCGATATTCATCACTATTTAATTGAGATGGGCTGGGAATTTATTGATGATATTATTTGGGAAAAACCTGAGGCAAGCGTTAAAAATAGAGTTGGCGGTTTTCAGCAACATAGAAAACCACTTGGGTATAAACCAAATCCTGTAACAGAATATGTTATGGTTTATAGGAAAGCAACTGAAAAATTGCTTGATTGGAATATTCATCAATATGATAAAGAAATAATCAATGCTAGCAAGGTTGATGATAATTTTGAAACAGCAAATATATGGAAAATTGACCCGTGTTTCGATAAAGTACATTCAGCAGTATTTCCTGTAGAAT
>NZ_BDHF01000393.1:0-626 GCF_054786115.1 Treponema sp. R80B11-R83G3
GTCAAGAACAGTCATGCCGGAAGGAAACAGAATAATTCCGTTATCGTCCCTGTATGACACCGGCGCGGGAATAAAAATCTCCACTCCTTCCAGCATGTCCACAATAGAAACAAGATTTTCCTTTGTGATGACAAATGAAAAAGTTATTTCTATTCCTAAAAGTTTTTCAATTTCACTTTGGTAGCTTCCCAGTTTCTGCGGATCATACACCCTGTCAATCCTGTCAACGCGGTTAATTTTCGCTATTAAAAGCCCAAGATCCTCCGGTATGTCAAAAATAGCGGCGCGTTTTGTTACGGGATAATACATCAGCACATAAGTGCTGACGGGCATTTTATCGTTTTCAATTACAAAAAGCACATTGATAACGCGGTTAGTGGAAAAAGCGTCTTCCACAGGATTACTGCGGAATACAATTACTGAAATGACAATTCCTGACGCGAGTAAAAGAAATATCATCCCAAGCAATAAAAAAGAAGCGTCGCCTTTTATTAATTTCAATTTTTCCTTTCCTTCAATGTTTTTAACAGTCTTAGCGTATCTTCGGATACCTCCATTCCTTTTGCCTGTACTTTAGCGATGGATTTTTCAAGCACTGCAAAAAGAATGTTATCCAATGTGTCTTC
>NZ_BDHF01000394.1:0-624 GCF_054786115.1 Treponema sp. R80B11-R83G3
CCTTTGCAAGCGTATGCGCAAGGGCGGGACTTGAATCGAGCAAGTGATACGCTATTCTGCCCGCGCTTTTTTTACCGATGCCGGGAAGTTTTGAAAATAGAGTTATAAGCCTGTCGAGGGCGTTAGGTGTCACATAACCCCCGGAAAACCGGGGATATTCAAGCCTCCGGTCATTGCGGCGGCTTCAGCGCTTACCGCTTCTTTTACCTTTGCCATGCCATCCGTAAAAGCCGCCATTATCAAATCCTGAAGCATTTCCGTATCTGCGCCATTAACCGCCTGTGGGGCAATTCGTACCGCAAGCACTTCCAATTTTCCGTTAATGTCAATCTCCACAAGGCCGGCGCCGGCAGCGCCCGTCTTAATAATGTTGCCGAGTTTTTCCTGAAAACCGCTCATTTGTTCCTGAATTTTTTGAGCGTTTTTTAATATGTCAAATGGATTCATATTCACTCCATATTTTTTAGTTTTTACTCCCAGGGACTTTAGTGTCCGAAACTTTAGTTTCGGACACTAAAGTCCCCGGGATCACAGAAAGAACATTTTCAACTTCGGGCGGAATTTTGCTTTCCGGGTTACGCGCCGACTCCCACATTGGAACGTCTTCTTCATCGGGTAAAGAGG
>NZ_BDHF01000395.1:0-626 GCF_054786115.1 Treponema sp. R80B11-R83G3
CCTCCGAAGCGTGCTCTTTCAAATATTCCTTCAAAATATCGTTCTTTATGCAATATTCTATCACGGGGGTTATCAATTCTTCAAGCGTCAATCCCTGGCTTCGGTATTCCCTTATCTTGTTTATAAAAAAACTGTAGCCGTACAAACTTTCACATTTTTTCAGTATTTCGGGATTATGCCCGTGGTTTATGTTGTATACATGGGCGATTAATTCCAACGGCATTTTTTCATCGCCCGCCGTTTTTAACCTTTCAATTTCCATGAACGCGTCGGAAAGCTTCAGTTCCGCGTAATCGGGATATTCGTCAGTCCCGTTGTACAGGACGATAAAACATTGCTCACTGCTCACTACTAACTGCTCACTGCTCACTACTCCCCATTCTTTGCGAAAAAAACGAAGAATTGCTAACTTGACAATTCTCGATTAATACCTGAAAATTCCAATATATTATGGAGGAATTTAGACATGGCTAATAAAGATTTAATTGAGAAAACACTGCAAAAGGGAGAGGGCATTTTCCGCCTGAATCCCAATTTTATACCCCGTCCTTTCGGCGTTGAGGGCAGGCGGCTGCGGCTCCACCCCGATGATTATTTTGCTTACGGACTTGAGCGCGGTTCCATAA
>NZ_BDHF01000396.1:0-619 GCF_054786115.1 Treponema sp. R80B11-R83G3
CCTCTGCACGGTTTTACTCCAGCACAGTTGGGGCAGGGGTCAATGCTTCGCATTGCCCTATAACCTGCCCCAACCGTCGTAAACAGCCGGAACGTTACACGAAATACCCCTTGCAATGGTCTAAAGATAAATTAAAGAAAAGATGAAGGAAAAAGAGCATTATATTGTAAAAAATTCTTTTTGCCCCACGTTTATTCGTCTCAGTGCGCCGTCCTGGCGCACGGGTTTTATCCCAAAAGAGGGTCAAAAAGAAGAAGAAAAGGAATAAAATATAGGAATAAGGAATAAATTAAATCATTTATAAAGCGGTCTACGACCGCCACGCCTTCGGCGTAATAAATATATGAAATAAAGTGTCATATATATATCAAATTTAGGATATAAAGGGCTTGCATTTTCCCCCTATTTTCAACAAAAAAGGGCATTATTCTCCCAAATTTCCACTTGCACACCTTAAAATATTACTATAAAATAATCGCATGGCTAATAAGAACATACAAACAGCCCAAACTCCAAGCTTAAAATTGCCTTCGGCAATTTTAAGCACTGATCTAGGCAACAGGCAACAGGCAACAGGCAACAGGCAATTGTATCAACTCTGTAAAAATCGTGTCAATAC
>NZ_BDHF01000397.1:0-627 GCF_054786115.1 Treponema sp. R80B11-R83G3
AAAAAATACAGGTGAAATAATACAAATTATTAATTCTGAAACGGTCAGAACGAGTAATTTATTATTAAATATGTTAGGAATAATATCAGAAGCATTTACCATATTGGCTCTCTATGGATTCATGGTTGCCGTTAATTGGAAGATGACATTGATCTTAACTTTAATTTTACTTATTGTAATTTACTTTATTGTCGCGATTCTTATTAAAAAAACCAAACAACAGGGAGTAAAAACAACAAATGCAAATTTAAAACAATCGCGTATCCTTCACGAGGCGTTCAGTAATTTTAAATTTATTAAGTTACGCGGTAATGAAGAAGATTTTTTAAAACGTTATGACGCGTCTGCGCGAGTCGCGGCACATGCAAATATTATTAGTACGACGCTTGGAAATCTTCCGCGTAATATTCTTGAGAACATAGGATTTTCCTTATTAATAGGAGTAGTAATTATAATTATTTGGAAAACAGGTTCGCCTGAAACAGTTATTCCAATCATAGCCATGTCATCAAAAGCGTGCCAAACAAGTTCAACGCCCTGTTCAAGTGAAATCATAAAGCGGGTCATACGCTCGTCAGTTATGGTTACTTCTCCGGTTTTTGCCTGTTCTATAAAAAGAGGAATAAC
>NZ_BDHF01000398.1:0-618 GCF_054786115.1 Treponema sp. R80B11-R83G3
GGATATAGGCGTCTGAGGCTAAAACTCTTGCCGGAAGATTGTCCTTCCATGGACTGCCGCCCGTATCAGCGCTTTCTAAAGACTCCGCCTCTAAAATGGAGGCGCTTCTTTCCAGAGACTGCTTTGCGGGCCAGATGCGGTTTACCTGCCCGCAACCTATGCCCGTCGCGGACTGCTCTTTAACAATTAAAATCGCGTTTGATTTTACAAATGTTACCGCCCTCATTCCGAAAATCATGTCTTTAATATCGCTTTCCTGCGGGACGGCCTTTGTTACTACTTCCCATTTTTCAAGAAGTACGCGGTCGCTCTGTTGAACCAAAACGCCGCCGTCAACCGTAATGTATTCATGCCTTTCTTTTGGAGCGTTTTTCAGTTTTATAATGCGCAGATTTTTTTTCATTTTTAAAATATTAAGCGCGTCCTTATCAAAATCCGGAGCCGCGACAATTTCCAAAAATAACTGGTTAAGCCTTAAAGCGACCGCCGCGTTTACTTTCGCGTTACAGGCGATTATTCCGCCAAATATCGATACGGGATCACAGGCGAAAACTTTATTATAAGCGTCAAGCAATGTTTCCCCAAGCGCGATACCGCAGGGAGTGTTATGCTTAATGG
>NZ_BDHF01000399.1:0-617 GCF_054786115.1 Treponema sp. R80B11-R83G3
GATTGGTATTAGAGAAGACAGCGCTAATTCTAAAATCTATGAGTTAAAAGGGTACAATTCTCGTGAATGGATAGTAGATTATCTTGATGTTTTAATGCCGACTAATATGATATTTAAATCTATTGATTTTATTAAATAGTCTTCTAATTTATTATTATCTCTCTTTATTATTTCTCCTAATGTTTCCCCTTCTATATATTCCATTACTATTCCGAATTTATTGTCGATTTCTATAATATCAAATACTTGTGGGACGGGTAAACCAAAATCAAACGCCATTCTTTGTAGATTTACTTCATGTTCTATTTCTTCTTTTGGGAATATATTTTTAAATAATTTTATTGCTTTTGTGCCGTCTTTATATATTTCAGCCTGTGCGCCGCTTGCGATGTATTCCATTTTATTCCTTTATATTTGAAAATTATTTTTTACAAAATGCCACATATCTTTTAAATTGGTAAATTGATATTTTTCACCATAATTTATTTGTTTTTTTGTCCTATTAATTAATATTGATATTATTCCCGAATTGTTTGCTCCTATTATGTCTTTTTCTTCATTTCCAATATAAATCATTTCATCTGTTTTTACGCCAAGTTTATTTGATAACATAATGT
>NZ_BDHF01000400.1:0-651 GCF_054786115.1 Treponema sp. R80B11-R83G3
AGGGGGTAATAGGGAGTAATAGGGAGTAATAAGTATTGACATAATTTCTTATCTGGTATAGAATTAGAGCAATAGGGAGTACTACAGGGTAATAGGGAGTAATGGGGTACGAACTCTGGTAACGCTGGCGGGTATGGTTATGTTGGTAAGGCTGGTGCAACCGGAAAAAGCGTAATCCCCAATGCTGGTAACGCTGTCGGGTACAGTGTTACAGTTTTCTAATGCCTACTCACAAGTACGCTTTATTACTCATAAGTCTATATCAGATAACGAATTAAGTCAACTACTTTCCTCATAATTATTTTTAATTACTCATAATTACCCACCGTTATTCAACAAATATGATGTCTTATCTGGTGTAACATAAGCGCATTTTACATTACAGCATTTAACAAACCTGTATATTTATTACCGCAGACCCTATTCAAAACACCATTTATAACGCCCATAAAAGCCCACGAAACAGCGTTAATCCCCATTATCGCATCACATTTAACCTTTATGCCCAATAAAACCCCTTCCAATGCCGTTTTTTGCGTCTTTATTGAATTTTGCGTTTTGCCCTTGCCATACTTTTTTGTCCATTTTTATCCAGATTTTTTGGATAGCACATCGAATGTCCGCACAAAAAAGGGCGGTCTCTACCGAAAA
>NZ_BDHF01000401.1:0-610 GCF_054786115.1 Treponema sp. R80B11-R83G3
GTATTCATCCCCATATTTCTGTTCAAGAACCGCTTGGGAATGATGGGCGAAATGTTTCAGGGGCTTCTTGTCACTATCGGCATTTCTCTCGCTTCTAGTTTATTAGTTGCCATATTCCTCGTCCCCGTTCTGGCAAGCAAATTTCTTCCGCTTGAAACTCGAAAGCAAAAACCGCTTAAAAACAAACTGTTAATAATAATTGACATCGCCGTTGAAAAAGCGATAAACGGCTTGACCGCCGGATATACCCGCCTGCTCACAGTCGCCGTCAAACACCGCCTGATAACGGTGTTGCTGGTAGTCGCCGCCTTTGCCGGTTCCGTCGTCGCCCTGCCGAAATTGGGAATGATTATGATACCGCCGATGAACGAAGATTCCATAACCCTCAATGTGGAACTGCCCCTGGGTTCAAAATACGACGACACCAAAGCGGTAATGCTCCAGTTACAGGAAATCGCCATAGGGGAAATTAACGGCGCGAAAAATATTATTGTCAATGTCGGTTCATCAGGCCGCGCTTTCGGAGGCGGCGGACTGTATAAGGGCGAATTGAGCGTAATGCTCGATATGGATAATCCCGAAGCGGATAATTCGGCGCAGGCAATGAACA
>NZ_BDHF01000402.1:0-607 GCF_054786115.1 Treponema sp. R80B11-R83G3
GAGGTATTTTTGGACGATAAACTGTTTGCGAAGCTGCTCCCTGAAAGCTTGTACGTCAAGTCCGCTTTCAGCCTTGACGGCCTGTGAGAATTCCGCTTCCGTAGGCTGGCGGCCAAGCTGTTGGGCCAACGCGTTACGCAGTTGCTGCATTTGCTGGTTTATCTCGTTTTCCGTGACCATTATTCTGTCACGCTCTGCGGCCTGTAAAACCAGTCTTTCATTGATTATTACGTCTAAAACCTGAAGCCTCTCGGCCTTGGTTAACGTCTTACCGGAAGCTTTTTCCATCCGTTCCACGTCTGTACGGAGTTGTCCGACGGTAATAGCCTCGGTTTTTGTTAAATTTACAGTTGCCGCAGGCTGTAAAGCCGACTGAGAAAAAGCCGGTATTGCCATAAAAATCGCCAATAATAAAAATATAATCTGTTTCATAAGTTGTCCTTATAAGTTAATATAACACAAATATAAACAAATAGTAAATGGGAAGGTTAAATGGGACTTAAAAAAAACCAACGGTTTTTTTTAAGTCCCTAGAAGAAAACCGCAAATTTATCAAGGTGTAAAGGATTATTGTGAGCGGTTTTCTTCATGGATATAATCCATAAAG
>NZ_BDHF01000403.1:0-611 GCF_054786115.1 Treponema sp. R80B11-R83G3
GTATTAGCCCGTATTCAAGATGATTCTATAGATATGATTTTTGCCGATCCGCCGTATATGTTATCAAATAACGGATTTACATGTCAAAATGGAAGAATGGTTAATGTTAATAAAGGGAAATGGGATAAAAGCAAAGGTTTGGAAGAGGATATAAAATTTCATGACGCTTGGATAACCGCCTGTAAACGGGTATTAAAACCCGAAGGAACTATTTGGGTTTCCGGCACATATCATAGTATTTTTCAATGCGGATATATCTTGCAAAAAAACGGTTTTCATATTTTAAATGATATTGCGTGGTTCAAACCAAATGCCCCGCCCAATTTAAGTTGCAGATTTTTTACCGCTTCACATGAAACAATAATCTGGGCGCGTAAAGATAAAAAAGCAAAACATATATTTAATTATGAGAAAATGAAAAACGGAATTTTTCCGGAAGACAAAATAAAAAAAGAAAATACGCAAATGCGTTCAGTCTGGTCAATACCCGCGCCCAAAAGCAGCGAGAAAGAATTTGGCAAACACCCAACTCAAAAACCATTAGATTTATTATTAAGAATTATAACGGCTTCTACAAATGAAGGTAATATAATATTAGACCCGTTTAATGG
>NZ_BDHF01000404.1:0-607 GCF_054786115.1 Treponema sp. R80B11-R83G3
TATATATATAGAAGTGGCAAATTCGTCTTTTATACTACATAGCTACACTTTCAATGTTTCATTTTCTGGCGGTTTTTTATCAGGGCTTTTGTCGGCGGCAGTGTGCGATTTATCAGAGGGAACAATATTCCCATCGGGGTTTGTTGCCGCTAATCCGACTGAACGAAGTGAAGGAGTATTAGCGGTTTTAGCGGATAAATGTTTCATTACGGTTTGTTTCACTACGGAATGAACGCCCTACCTATCATCGCCCCTGCGCTGTCCCCGAAGGGGTCTGCGCAGGGGTTCACCGAATAAATGCTCTTGCGTTATCATTGCCCACCTACCGCTAGGTGGGTGGGTCTTACCGTGTCTTGCTGTCAGGCTTCAGTTAAGAATAATTTTTTAAAAGCGTCTGGTTTTTTATGTTCGCAAAAAAAAGAGGGTCTGTTTTTTTCATCGGGTATTGTCGCCGCATATCCGCTTGGGAGCGGAGCGGACAAGCGGTTTTGCGGCAAGAGCGATTTATTTTTTTACTACGGTTTTTGGGAACTTTTAGCGGATAGCGAAGGCTGTTTTATTTACGTCAGCCGTGTGCGTACTTCGCTCCGCTTCTTGTTATACGAAA
>NZ_BDHF01000405.1:0-599 GCF_054786115.1 Treponema sp. R80B11-R83G3
GCTTTATATTTATGTCGGTGATGATATTTGGGAACGATATTAAGATAAAAATAAAGTTAACAGTTTTGCTATTTACTACGAGCTTTCCCTTAATTCGCGCAATTCATGCAAGGTGCGGAGTTTCCAGACGGCTTTTTCCTGAATTTGGCGGACGCGCTCACGGGTGATGCCGAGATATTTTCCGGTTTCTTCCAGAGTAAGCGGGTTTTCCCCGTTCAGGCCAAAACGCAGTTGGATTATTTTCATCTCTCTTTCTGATAATTGGGAAAGAATTCCGCCGATGGTTTCCTGCAATGTCATGGAAAAAACCATCTCAAACGGTTCGGCTCTCGCGTCGTCTTTAATTAAATCGGCAAGGCGCGTAAGGTTCCCGTCGTCAACAATGGTGTCCAAACTTGTCGTCTCCTGGGACAACTTCACTATTTCTTTAACTTTAGATACGGGAACGTCCAAATACTCGGACAGTTCATCTTCATTGGGGTCGCGTCCTAAGTCCTGCGTTAGCTGTTTTGCCACATAATAGCATTTTTTAATTGTGTTGAGCATGTGAATCGGTATGCGAATAACGCGCCCCTTGTCCCCTATGCTCTTGATAATAG
>NZ_BDHF01000406.1:0-603 GCF_054786115.1 Treponema sp. R80B11-R83G3
GGTTTATGGTTCCCGGCAGGAACAATTTTCACGCCGGCAGTATAAGAAACTGGGTCACTCTTTTTACCCATGTGATTGGCCATGCCAACTGGGCGCACTTAATAAGCAATCTCACCTTGATACTTTTAATCGGCCCCATGCTGGAAGAACGTTACAGGTCAGAAACGCTCTTAGTTATGATAATCATTACCGCGCTCGTTACGGGGATTTTAAACGCGCTTTTTTTTAACACTTATCTTTTGGGCGCGTCCGGCGTAGTTTTTATGATGATCCTTTTGTCTTCTTTTACAAATTTTTCTAAAGGGGAAATTCCCCTTACGTTTATTCTTGTGCTAATATTATATTTGGGCGTGCAAATATTTAACAAGTCAGGCGCAGATAAGGATAATATTTCCCAATTCGCGCATATTATAGGCGGCTTATGCGGAAGTTTCTTTGGTTTTTTCCGCGTTCCAAGGAGGTATAATGAATAAAGAATTCATGCATTTTGACACGGTGCGCGACAACGCGATTAAGCTGGCGCACCGCATTTACAAGGACGGATTCATTCCCGACGTAATTTATGTTTCACTTCGCGGCGGCGCGTATCTTGGAAACATCATC
>NZ_BDHF01000407.1:0-598 GCF_054786115.1 Treponema sp. R80B11-R83G3
TAGAGACTTTGGAATAAAACAAAGAAAATTCAGAGAATAAAAGTTCGGCGACGTACCCTAGATAAAGCTTTCTCCCCACCGCTGTTTAGTCGCCGAAAGGCTCGTAGGCGGGCTCTTACGAAGTTTTTACAGCGTGCGCAGCCCGCCCTGACTGCACAGGAGAGCGTATGATTTTTAAACCGTTGTATTAAGCCATCAATTAATAGTAAATTATTATTCAATCTGTATAATAATATATACATTTTCAAGCACTTTTTACAAAGGCACCCCAATTTGACACTTTTAACATTTATGTAACTCTATACAACATAAGGACTTACAAAACATAAATGCTTCTCTCTATAACTTGGCATAGTTTTTGCTAGATAAATAGCATGGATAGAACAGAATCTGTAATACAGTCAAATTTCTCCGACAGAGCGACTCGCGTTAACGTCGGCAGGGATATTGGCGAGTTAAAAACCGAAATCGTCAGAAAAACTATCCATTTTCTAATCGCCCTCACGCCAAGTTTGGCTTCCATAAACAAAATGGCGACAGCGGCTCTTTTGATAATTGGAACTTTGGGCTATACATTGATGGAATATTTGCGTCTTTC
>NZ_BDHF01000408.1:0-592 GCF_054786115.1 Treponema sp. R80B11-R83G3
CGCATGGAAGTTGTATCAATTATTAATGTTGAATTTCTTCAATTTGCTATAGATTTTTTCAAACAAGTAGTAGAAGCAAAACTTCATGCTGGTGTTATAACAACAGATTGGTATAAAACTGCTTTCCTCGATAAAAATTTATCGCCTGATGAAATTGCTATTAATTCTGGTCTAAATAAAAAAACCATACATAATATGTATAATTCTTCTACAAGAGAAATTATTATAAATGCTGCAAATGAGCATTACGAACAATTATATGCAATTATAGAAAGTTTATGTGAGAATGAATCAAATTTAGATTTAACTCTTGCGATAACATTAAATGATGTGTCTGTAAAATTAAATATAAGTGAAAGTCTAATAGTTATAAATACACTTGCTGTAAAACGTGCGGCATTACGAGGTGGAGCATGGAGTACGGCAGGGAAACAAGTAGAAAAACCTTTAATGCTTACACTTTGTAAGTTATATTCAGTTAGTGATAAAAATTATGAAACAAATTTTATCCGTGACAACTCAGAAAAATTTGATAGAGAAATTGATTTCTATCTAAAAAATGAAAATAATAAATATCGTTGTGAAGTAAAAC
>NZ_BDHF01000409.1:0-597 GCF_054786115.1 Treponema sp. R80B11-R83G3
TTATATGGCTGTATTTTGGCAAGGAAAATTGTTTCATTGGACAAATAAGCAACGATTACAACACAATTACATTAAGGGGTTATATTCTTACAAACACAGGAGGTGATGCTGACCCCGTTCAAACAACGGGTTATGTGCTTACAAGAGTGGAATAAAAGGGCGGTAACGCAGCAATCTGACACCATTTTTCGGTAGTGTCGCTGACAAGTCGGCGGCACTACTTGTAGTGTTCGGCTCCAGCCGGGCTTGCCCGAATCTGGAGGCAAAAAAAGAATAAATGGTATATAATTGGGCTAGAAGCCCAAGGGAGTTTTTATGAAAAAGAAAAAATGGTTTATTATGGCAGCTATAATAGGCTTTGTGCTGTCGATATGTTTTACATTAGTTGGTTGTGATTTACTTAAAGATTGCAACTGTTCAGGCGCGGACTGTTCTTCTTCAAGCTGTTCAAGCGCGGACTTTTCAAACTGTTCAAGCGGTTTATCAGGCGCTTCTTGTCGATAAAATGTTATTAACGTTAGTAAAAGTTATAGGAAAGATAAGAAGCCCAAAGGAGGATCAAGGATTGTTGTCTCGTTTACTAAACCAGCCACTAGG
>NZ_BDHF01000410.1:0-588 GCF_054786115.1 Treponema sp. R80B11-R83G3
CCGCCGCAAGCGCCCGCAGTAAACCACTTTGGCATTATTTCGCAAAACCGTTACGCGCTAATAGAAACTTCCGCCGCTGGAATCGCCACCGTCTGCCTTCAACCGCTATTGGACAAATACGCCGGGGACAATCCTCAGCTAATAGACTATATCCATGACGAAGAAGAAGTTTTCCGCATATCAGGCGAGAGCGGGCAAACCGGCGCAAATCGCAAAAGGGCGGGCATCTTATTGCCGCCTTTTAAAAAGTCAATCCTCTTTGAAACAGTAGCCCGCCTTGGCCCCCTCCCCCGAAAAAGTTTTTCAATGGGCCATTCTGTGGAGAAGCGTTTCTATTTTGAGTGCAGGGAAATACGTTAAGATAAGACCTCACACTAAGATCACAAAGGGGGAGAGATGTTGTTGTTTCAATGAATAATGAGCAATTAGCAATGAGCAATTTCGTTGTTTGTAGGCGCGGTCTTGGTAAGCCGCTATGCTTGCTAACTTCGCTCTTTTATCACTTCGACAAGCTCAGTGACTACGCATTTTACATTGCTAATTGCTCATTTCTCATTGCTAATTGGTCTTTCTTCCCTCTTTGTGATT
>NZ_BDHF01000411.1:0-630 GCF_054786115.1 Treponema sp. R80B11-R83G3
AAAACAAACAAGCGCCGATGACGCTTTCAGTTTGGCTGTCGAGCGAGGGGGGCTACCCAAGGACACGGCTTCAGGCGATTCGGCACGGCTCGATAACGTATCCCTGCTGTTAATGCGTTCTTTCAACATGAAAGGCGGCGTAATGTACACCCTCACCAAAAACCGCCGCTACGCCTACCGCCAATTAACTTACATTAACGTTATTCAAAACCGCAGCGACCCCTCCGATTTCGTGTCGGGCGAACGGCTCCTCTACTATGTAAACAAAATCCTCGACATGGAGAATTAAAATGAAAAAACTTTTATACAAAATACTTTTAATATTGATTTTGACGATACCCGCCTCACTCTCCGCCTACGACTTCGCTCTTGTGATAAACGCAGACGGCGGATTCGGCAACACCGTAACCGAGGACAACGCCTTTGATTTTAAGACGGCGATTTTCCCACGCTTCTCAACGCCGTTAGGCGAAAATGGGGAGCTAATCATATCCGCAGGTTTTTCAATCGGGAAGGAAGAAGATTTTTTCTATATACCCGAACTGCTCCGAACGGAATACAACATGATATTCGGCAGTTCAAGCCTAAAGGCAGGACGTGTCAATTACACAGCCCCTCTTTCATTTATAG
>NZ_BDHF01000412.1:0-590 GCF_054786115.1 Treponema sp. R80B11-R83G3
GGCAATTACAGTTTCTTTGCCTTCACCTGCCTTGTTTTTGGCGGACAATGTTTCATCGTTTTCAGTTTTTGACGGCGCGTTTGTTTTTTTCTTATTATCTGATAATTCCGCCGTTTCGCCGACATTTTGCTTTGCGGCTGCGTCAAATGCTGCGGCTAACTGCGCGGCAGAATCGCCCTGTTCTGTTTCCGCAATGATTGGCGCCGTTTGCAAAAACATTTCCTCAGCGGGAAGAATTTCCGCGCCATCGATTTCCAGCGATAATTCGTTTTCACCTGTAATTTCAGTTTCCAGAGAGCTTGTAAACAACTGATCGGCTCTTAAAAGCATTTTTTCAAAGTCTTGTGAAACTTCAAGATCGTCAGCCTCAAGATCAACTTCTTCCGTATTCGCGGATAACTCAAGTTCGCCGCCCTCGCTAATTTGTCCGGCTGACAACGCGTCAAATCCGGAATCGGATACAAACTGCTCTACAGGCTGAGTTTTTTGCAGTAACCCGGCAAGGATTTCTGAAAAACTTTGGTGTTCTTCGGTTTCTTCGGTTTCATTGTTTTTAAGCGGATCGCTTACAACGGCGTCAACTGGAACAG
>NZ_BDHF01000413.1:0-587 GCF_054786115.1 Treponema sp. R80B11-R83G3
TGAGAATGGAAAGTGGGAGTGGAAGAAATGAAAACGAAAACGCCGTTTAATCTTACTGAAGAATTAAATAAGGTTCGTAGGAGATGAAAATTTGACGCCCGAAGGACGCATCAAAGCTGACTGTCTGCTGTATCTGGAACGACGCGGTTTCTTCGTTTGGAATAACCCTTGCGGGGCAGTGCGCATTGCCCCGGATAGGTGGCTTCATTTTGGGCGTAAGGGATCATCTGATATAATCGGAGTACTGCCGGACGGGCGGTTTCTAGCCGTAGAAATCAAGGCAGCGCATGGGCGGCTCTCACCAGAGCAATCGGTGTTTTTGGAAAAGGTCCGGGGCATGGGAGGCGTAGCCGTGATCGCGCGCTCGATCCGGGAATTGGATACCGCCCTCCGAAATGAGGGATATGCCAATGACGGCCCTCTGTTTCAGCTACTTGATGCGCGTCCTTTTGGTTTTCTTGCAATTTGCTTTATATGCGAACCTGCCATGAAGGGCGCGTCCTTGTTTCTATGCACAAACGTAAAGTCCTCGCTTCCGGGGCTTCTTTTATTTTCCAAGTAGTTCCGGCGCAATCAGACAGCGCGGA
>NZ_BDHF01000414.1:0-579 GCF_054786115.1 Treponema sp. R80B11-R83G3
TATTTCCCGTCTGCTTGGAATCAAGAACTATGAAGAAACAAAAAAAACCAGTTCGGTTAGTTTTTATTTAGCCATAATCGCTGGTTTTGTTTTTGCCGTTTTTTTGTTGTGCTTTAAGAATCAGATTCTAAATCTTATTGGCGCAAGTGAAGGAACCTACAGCCATGCGGACGGTTATTATTCCATTGTCGTGTTATTTATGCCTATCGCGGTAACTGGCGCGCTGTTTTCCGGTCTTATGCGGAGCGAAGGCGCAACCGTCAACGCTATGACTTTACAGCTTGTCGGAATTGTACTCAATATTATTCTTGACCCTATTTTTATTTCAGTATTTGGCTGGGGAACAAAAGGGGCGGCATGGGCGACGATAGCCGGACAGCTTGCGTCATTTTTGTATGGTATTTGGTATTTTTGCTCAAACAAGACAATGCTTTCAATACGGTTAAAAAATGCCAAGACAAATAAAACTGGAAATGTTATAAAACGTTATGGACCGGATAAAAGACCTGAAATTATTGAATATGATATAAAAAAATTATTGGAATAAAAAACGAGGATAAATAATGATGTACGCTTGTC
>NZ_BDHF01000415.1:0-576 GCF_054786115.1 Treponema sp. R80B11-R83G3
GTTGCAGACCGACCAATTTTTCGAGTAAACTGAATTGCTTGTTAAACACATACGCGCAATTTTTCCGTTGCAGACCGACCAATTTTTCGAGTAAACTGAATTCCGATTTGCAAAATCCGTCCACTATGAGGAGTTGCAGACCGACCAATTTTTCGAGTAAACTGAATTGGAATTGTTTGATAATCATGCGGAATTCAGGTTGCAGACCGACCAATTTTTCGAGTAAACTGAATTTGAAAAAATGACCGTAACTAATGACTACAGGTTGCAGACCGACCAATTTTTCGAGTAAACTGAATTAAAAGAAAAATCTGGCTTGTAAATGTGGAGTTGCAGACCGACCAATTTTTCGAGTAAACTGAATTGTATGGGTTCAACAGAAAACACAAAAAACCGTTGCAGACCGACCAATTTTTCGAGTAAACTGAATTTAAAAGCGTTCTTGATATAAACACATCAAGGTTGCAGACCGACCAATTTTTCGAGTAAACTGAATTATGTGGCTGATAAATAAAATATTATTCCATGTTGCAGACCGACCAATTTTTCGAGTAAACTGAATTGTACCACGAGATC
>NZ_BDHF01000416.1:0-572 GCF_054786115.1 Treponema sp. R80B11-R83G3
ATGCGGATGAAGCATAAAGGCTTATGAAAATAAGGTTAAAAGTTGGACTAAATCCAACTATCTTTATGAAACTGCAGCGGGTATTTTTTATGTATGGGGAGCGAAAAACGGCTGTGAATTTATTTTTTACTGAAAATTGCACTAAACAACAGTGTCGCTTTGAAACGGCAGGACTTATTTTTAACGTATGCAGAGGGGGAATGGAAACTTATTGGAAAGTGAATGAAGCGGCGGCGGCGTTGCAGGTGTCGGTTAAGACCATATACCGATATGTGGCGAAGGGGGAGATACCTTTTCACAAATTAAACAGGGCGGTGCGGTTCAAACCGTCCGAGATTGAAAACTGGATGGATGGCAAGAAAGCGGAGGCGGTGAAAAATGAAATGTAAATACTTTGAAGATTGTTCAGCGCCTATATGCCCAATGGACGCGGGGGCGACGCAGTCGGTATGGTTCGCCGATGAGCCTGTCTGCCGTTTGCAGGACGTTCCCGAATGGGTTAAACGTCAGCGGAAAATCGCAAAAATAGGCGCTTCCGCTATAGCGGGATATTTTACCCTTGCCATGCTTGA
>NZ_BDHF01000417.1:0-564 GCF_054786115.1 Treponema sp. R80B11-R83G3
TAGAGTACATACGCAAGATGGGTGAGTTAAAAGCTGAACTAGACTATCAAAGCGGAATGGTATGCGCCGAACGAAAAGGACACAACAAAGCCTGTCTTGACATTGCCCAAAAAATGAAAAATGCAGGGCGTCCATTGAATGAAATAATGGAATTCACCGGCCTCCCCATAGAAACTATTACCCAAGGGCTACAATAAAGGACATAATAAACCACAAAGAAGTGAAAACCAATGAGAAATTAGCAATTAGCAATGAGCAGTGAGCAATGTTGTTGTTCGTTATCTATGCATGACCTTCACGATAAGATTGCGGACAAAAACCCCCGATCCCTCTTTCTCTCTACTATACGCATATTTGTAGTAAATATCTTCGCTCTCTAGGTTCGCTCCTTGTTCGTGTGGTTCGTGGTAAAAATTTTTTCGAAAAATTTTTAAAAACAGACAAGAATAACCGCGAGTCCACGCCATATAGGGTATGTAGTTTTTAAAAACCGTCCTGCGGCGGTCAACTGCAAACCACTATAGGAGGACATTTATGGAAGCAAACAATCAAAATCCCGCCAAG
>NZ_BDHF01000418.1:0-568 GCF_054786115.1 Treponema sp. R80B11-R83G3
TTTTTATTGTAACATGAAAAAATAAAAAAAACTAGATTGTAATGTACTTATTCCCGCTAGAAGTTGTAGCCCCAATAAAAACTTTGAGTACTGTCTTTTATAGTATTGGAAGTAAAAGTCAATGTATTAGTGTACACTGACGTATAATCCCTTTCCCATGTTCCTCTAAATTCAGAGGGAAATTCATCGTCTTTAAATAACTCACACCCTGCCATTAAAAATCCAATTACCGTAATGGAAGAACAGGAATTAAAGGACGTTTTAGGTAAAAATATTAAGTTTTTCCGCTCCCAGAAGCAGTTATCACAAGCCGATTTAGCTGATAAAGCTGGTATTTCTATAACATTTCTCTCAAATGTAGAACGAGGAAACAATTTTCCCCTTGCTAGAACTCTTTGTAGCCTTGCGAAAGCCCTTGAAGTTGAGGTTTTTGAACTTTTTAAGGGTGATTTAGTGCCTTCAAACAGTAAAGAGATAATGAGTCAACTTTCTGAAGACATCACCCAAAAGATAAATGTGGCGGTAACTGATGTTTTTAAGCATTATTTAGGCTAAATACCTCTCTAAA
>NZ_BDHF01000419.1:0-598 GCF_054786115.1 Treponema sp. R80B11-R83G3
ACAGGGGGTAATAGGGAGTAATAGAGAGTAATAAGTATTGACATAATTTCTTATCTGGTATAGAATTAGAGCAATAGGGAGTAATGGGGTACGAACTCTGGTAACACTGTTCGGTATGGTTATGCTGGTAAGACTGGTGCAATTACTAAAAGCCAAATTTCCAATTTCGGTAACGCCGTTTGGTATGGTTACGCTGGTAATGTCTTCACCCTCAAATGCACCCCGATCATATGCACCCCGATCAATTCTCGTAACTTTGATGCCTTCGATGGTTGACGGGATAACAACATCTTTTCTTGAACTTCTATAGCCGGTGATACTAAGTGTTCCGTCACCGAGTTGTTTAATCTCAAAATCATCGCCTGAGTTTGGCGTTTGCGCGAATACTGTCGCACACAGTGCCGTGCATAGTAATAATGCTATTACTGTTCTTTTCATCTTGAACTCTCCTTTTGTTTTGTATAAAAAGCCTTTGTGCAACCGAAGGTCGCTTGGCGTTTTTCCGAGGATAGTGAGAAATGTAACCACGCTGTGGTTACAATAGCGTTGAAATAGCGATGTTTCTTTACTTTTAAGCCGGTTTTTAACTGGGGGGGGG
>NZ_BDHF01000420.1:0-562 GCF_054786115.1 Treponema sp. R80B11-R83G3
TTCAAAGTCAGTCCCGGTAAAACTCAATCTTCTGGTCATTCCGTTCTTTAGGCTCATTTCTTCTGAAAATGTTCTAGCGCTGGAAGTACGAACTGTAAGCGTCCAAACCCTACCGTTGAAGTATGACGGCAGGTTATAATCAGACTGTATCGTAAGTGTCAGACTTTCACCCGGGGCAAGACCATTGTCGTTGGATGTTTCGTCATCGCCGCCATACAGCATAAGTGAAACCAGCCGTTCGGTTGAATCGTTTCGGATAAACACCGAAGCTTTACCTGGCGTTACAGTGTCCGTTTCGCAAGAAGCAAGGCAAAAGTAAAGCAAAACCATGCAGGAAACCAGCATACATAAGCGAATAAAAAAAATGTGTCTTTTCATTAATATTCAACCTCCATATCTTCCCAGTCAAGTACGGTTACCTCTTCGGTAATATGGATGTTTCTCCATGTTCCTACCCTTACAGTATTGTAAGGGTAAGAAGCGCTTGCCAAAGTAAATCTGACATCATACCAGCCTTTTCCATCCCAAAGGCTACCGTGATTTTGCAGAGGAACTATTATAG
>NZ_BDHF01000421.1:0-564 GCF_054786115.1 Treponema sp. R80B11-R83G3
GCCCAAACTTCTGCCGATCCCCAGACTCTCATCCTTGCCGAATGGACATTTTTAGGTCAGGAGTTGGAATTTCTGGAAAAAACAGATAAAGACAGCATAAGCAGTTTATCTAAAGCCGTAAAATTCTTTGATGATGCTTTTCTTGCGGTAAAGGCTCTTAATGAATTAGATTATAAATTAGTTGATAATTTCTTTCCCCACGATAAAGAATACCGTATAAAAGACTATCCAAAAGATTCATTTCACGTTGCATGTGGCAAACATCAGACTAGGCTAAAAAACATACTCAAAGCCCCTGGCATAGACCCTATAGAAAAGGCATTGTTAAAACAGCGTTTAGCTAATATGTCTACCGCGCAAACAGCGTATGTGGAGAAACAGAAGAAGGCTTTAGCAAAAGAATAACAAAAGGAGAAAATATGTCTGCTTTAGATGATATAACTAAATTGGTTCTTAAAAAACTTGATGAAAATGAAAATGGATTAAGGTGGGCTGATTTATATTCTATGATTAAGATAGAATACCCAAATATGAAAAGCGGAACCATCGTTGGCAGTTTACGGA
>NZ_BDHF01000422.1:0-562 GCF_054786115.1 Treponema sp. R80B11-R83G3
AAAGGACGCATTGCGTTCCATGAACGACCATGTTGCCCTTACATGGCTCCTTACCGAACGGTTAACAGGTAAAATAGCGGCTTATATGTCCCTTATTATGGACGCGATAAAACTATCGTTTACCGAGAAAGAACTTCATCATCTCAATTATCCTTTCCGTACAATACCCGCCATGAAAATCGCCAAGTTAGCGGTTGATCAGTCTTTTTCAGAAAAATACAAGGCATAGGGTCTTTTATGATTGACAGCGCGGAACGTATTGCATGGGCTTGTAATACCGAATATTGCGCCTGCCGATTCCTCACGGTAGACGCAGACCTTGAACATGATGACGGTATTATTGTTTTTTATGAAAAAAACGGTTTTATGAAAAACAGTGAACTCTACAATAAAAACCGTAAGACAATCAGCATGAGAAAAGACCTTTATCTATAAGATTTTCTTCATTGCTCATTCCCCCTTTGTGCTAGCGAACCGAAGGTTCGATTGTCCCTTTGTGATCTTGGTGTGAAGTCTTCTCGAAAAAATCCAAATTAATAGTAATGATTTAGATGTTACTGAC
>NZ_BDHF01000423.1:0-559 GCF_054786115.1 Treponema sp. R80B11-R83G3
GTTTTTATTTTATTCATTTTTATAATAGCCTTTTCTTTACACGCGCAGAATAAAAGCGCGTATCTTGTCCCGCGCATTATTTATGTGGGAGACTCGGCTTCTTTTGTTTTACCGCTTCCGGCTTCTTCGCAGAACGAAGATTTTGTCATTACGTCTTATGATACGGATTTGCTCCCGTCAGACCCATATATTGATTTTCACAGAATAATTCTGGAACGCCGCGCCGCAGGAAGCAGGCTGATAATTGAATTTACACCCTTCGCCGCCGGAGTTTTAAAACTGCCCGATATAAAAATAGGAGGCGATTGTTTTTCCGGCTTTGCTATTACGGTAAGTTCGCTAATAGACAGCCGCTCGGCTCCCGTGCTTTCCTCCGCAACATCCGCTCTTGCGATGCCGGGTACGGCGGCAATGCTTTACGGTTCAATGGCGGTCATTGTCATTTTTATACTGTCGGCGCTTTGGTTCATCTTTAAAGGACGCGCGGTAATTGGCAAATTACGCGAGGAATTAAAACGGCGAAGGCTTTTTAAGTCAATAAAAAATACCGAAAAAAACC
>NZ_BDHF01000424.1:0-559 GCF_054786115.1 Treponema sp. R80B11-R83G3
ACCGCGATGTTTTTGTTGGCAAAAAAACTGAAAGCCGATATGTCGCCAAACGTACCAAGAGGCTGCCCCTTGTAATCGGCTCCCGGCGAATGGGCGCAGTCTTCGATGAGGAGCAATCTGTGTTTTTTGCACAGGGCTGTTATACGCTCCATATCGCAGGCAAAACCGGCGTAGTGAACTATCATCACAGCCTTTGTCGCTTGAGTAATACGCGCTTCAATATCGTTAGGATCAACCGACCAGTCTTCCATTGAAGAAATATCCGCAAGAATGTTTTTAGCGCCATTCATCAAAGAAACATTTTGATCGGCGATAAAGGTTAAGGAAGGGGTAATTATTTCATCACCTTTTTTTATGTTAAGGGCAAGTAGAGCCATGTGCAAGGCGGCGGTACAATTTGAAAGAGCAAGGCATTTTGAATCATGTCCCAAAAATTCTGAAAATTTGGATTCAAAGGCAAGAGTTTTTTCGCTGATACTCAACCAGCCCGAATCGAGCACCTCTTTAACAGCCTGATACTCTCTTTCGTCGTAATTAATTTTATGAAGTTGTACGCGCC
>NZ_BDHF01000425.1:0-555 GCF_054786115.1 Treponema sp. R80B11-R83G3
GGCGGGTGGGGCGTACTGCGACTTGCCCACACGGGTTTTATAATGCGTGTTTTGCGGCATTTTGTGATGGGCGGGTTGCCGGGGTTTTTTGTGCCTTTTGTTTATTTTCTTTTTGCCTATAATTTTAGACAAAAAAGTATGGCGTTTTATTTTGTTGTTGTGTTAAAACACGTCCGGCGGTACGCCGTTGTTTAATGCCCTTTTGGAATTATCTTAGAAAAAAAAAGCGTGAGGATTAGCTTTTTTTTTCATGCCCATGCCCAACACGATGTTGGGCATGGGTGCGAAGTTTGCCTGTTGTTATTATGCCGTGTTTTCATTTTTATTAAATTTTACAGTTTGCCCTTGCCATACTTTTTTGTTCCTGTTTATCCAGATTTTTAGGATAGCATATCGAATGTCCGCACAAAAAAGGGCGGTCTCTGCCGGAAAAATTGCGGAGTGGAGCGCAGCGGAACGGAGCAATTTTAACCTTTAGGCTTTAAGGGGGTGGCGACTCTGGAGCGGGGATAATGTTGCGTGTCTGAACTAATGTTATTGGGAGCGAATAAGTAC
>NZ_BDHF01000426.1:0-555 GCF_054786115.1 Treponema sp. R80B11-R83G3
GTATATAAAAATCTTGCATGGTAATATTCGGTAATCGCATTTGAGTTAATGTATGATACCCTATGTCATTTCCGCGTTTCAACGCCGCTCTTGAAAAATACGAGTTTGTTTTATATGTCCCCGTTACAAAAAAAGTAACCTTAGCGTTATAACGGTCCAATAATCCAACATAATATTACCATGATATATAATAATGATCATCATTGGTATCTATAACATCATCCATTGTTACATCTTTCTCAAGAAACTCGGAGAACTGTTTTTCTTTTGAATAGGAAATCGTTACATTTCCACTTTTGTCAGCAGTTTTTTTAAGAACAATAATAATATTTTCTTGCAGTACATTTTCATCTTTGAAGTTATCTTTACGTGACTCAAAAATATGGAGGTGTTTTATGGTTGTAGTATTATACAACAACCGCCGGAATGGAAGAAAATAAAGTCCATTACAAAAACTGCGGGGAACAATAGCTGTTAATATGCCGTTATCCGCCAACATTTTTATTCCGATAGCTATAAACGCGCTATACGTATTAACAGTATCAATAGAAATAT
>NZ_BDHF01000427.1:0-564 GCF_054786115.1 Treponema sp. R80B11-R83G3
TTGGGCGGGATTGTGGACAGAGTTTCTGTTACTGGAAAAAAGTATATACCGCCGAAAAAAGCAAATTGCGGTATGGATTGGGAAGTAATTATTAGTCTGCGAATTACTGTAGAGGGAATGAACAATGAGAAATGAGCAAAGAGCAGAGAGCAGAGAGCAAAGAGGAATGAGAAATGAGGAATGAGGAATGAGCAATGAGCAAGGAGCAAAGAGAAAAGAGCAAATAGCAAAGAAAAATGAGGAATGAGGAATGAGGAATGAACGAGAAGATAAGGGCAAGGGCGAAGATATGAGGAGTTTGAAAGATGTTAGTTAATGGCAGAGATTGTTCAATTATTATTAAAACCCCGCATTTTGAAAAAGACATACCTTTTTCTGATGAAACTTTGAGGGAAGATATTAAAATTTTGGAAGAAGAACCTAGTATTGAAGGGGACGGTGTTTGTCGTGGGTTGCAAAAAATTTGCGGTGTTACAGGGTGCGTTGTTACGCCATTGACAATAGGGACTGCTCCGCTTTTGTTGTATCTGGCTATGGGAGCGGCAAGTGAGCCTGTGCTTGTTT
>NZ_BDHF01000428.1:0-555 GCF_054786115.1 Treponema sp. R80B11-R83G3
CTTAACCCGTATCTTATCACAAAAAAGAAACAGATAAGCCTTGACGCCCTGGACGCGGCGGCAAAAAAAATGACAGGTTACGCTTCCATGCAGGCTGATAATTTTTTTATCTTCATTTAAATTAAAAAATAAAGTGTCAAGAAGATTCAGTAAATATATAAATTGCTGATACGACAAAACATCGACGCTGATGTCGTCTTGCAAAAAACTTAACCGTGAAGTGATATTGTCCAATTCCTTGTATCGCTGTAACAATAGCCCGGTTGCAAAGCTTGAAAATTCATCATCTGACTTGCCCGCCGTTCCCGCGAGAACAAGGGCAAGAATAAATTTCTGCTCGTCATTCAAAATGTCAAACTCTTCCATTATAGCGGTGTAATTTTGTTTTTTCTCCTGCAGAGCGGCAATTGCCTTGTCTTGTTTTGCAATATCATTTTTTATTTTTTTTATTATTTCTTCTTCGTTTGTCTCTTTAAGTTTTTCTTCCGAGGAAACCTTATCATTAAAGATTTTTTCCAAAGGCTCATTTAATTCAATAGACCATTTGTTTATATA
>NZ_BDHF01000429.1:0-553 GCF_054786115.1 Treponema sp. R80B11-R83G3
GATAATGATTGGAGTAATCCGAATAACTGGGAAGAAAGCGGTTCAACTGCTACTGATTATCCTAATGATCCAAGTGATACTGTAAGAATAGACAGTGGCACTGTTACTCTTGATGATAATATTGTTTTAAATAGCCTTGAAATTGTTGGCGCAAGCCTTGATCTGAGCGGTTATTCGCTTATAGCAGACACATTAAGCCTTACCAACGGTGCGGTCTTAACAGGCGATTTAACTGCGGATAATGTAACTATTGATAACTCTTCAACGTTAGACGATAAAATTTCTTTCTCCGGCGGCGGTATTCTTGAGATTGTGTCAGGCGCCGTATCAATTGCAGGAACCGATATTGTATGCGGTAATTTGGATTTAGGCGCAAGGGATGTTAATGTTACACAAAGCGTGGGTACGGGAAATGTTGAACTTAACTCCGATATCACTGCCGGTGCTATATATTTAATTGTTAACGGAACAGGACCGGTTAATATTGATACCAATTGGCTTTTTTCTGAGGTAACGCTTAATACTGATATAACGCTTATTAACGATTTGTCCA
>NZ_BDHF01000430.1:0-550 GCF_054786115.1 Treponema sp. R80B11-R83G3
CACCACTTGTGCGTATTGTTTTTAAGGGTTCATTGCGTAACTTCCACGCTTTTCTGGTGTCCGTCATTCGTTCTTCCAAACGCGCTAAAAGCCGCGGGAGACGCGCGTTATGTCATGATTGTCGCCATTTGCACCATGTGGTTCGTGAGGGTATGCTCCGCTTATATTTTATCGTACACGTTAGGTTTTGGACCTTTAGGGGTTTATTTGGCTATGGGCGCGGACTTCCTTTTCCGGGGGATATTCTACACAAAACGCTGGCTCAGCAATAAATGGATAGAAAAGAAAGTAATATAAGAGTACAATAACGCATGAAAATAATTTCATGGAACGTAAACGGCATCCGCGCCGTAGAAAAGCGCGGTTTTTTAAAATGGCTCAAAAAAGAAAACGCGGACATAGTTTGCATTAACGAAACCAAAGCCGATCCCGGGCAGCTTTCCCCGATATTTATTAATCCGGCCGGCATGTCTTATACTTCCTATTGGGCAAGCGCGAAAAAGAAAGGCTATTCCGGCGTAGCGATTTACACAAAAATAAAACCTGACGA
>NZ_BDHF01000431.1:0-550 GCF_054786115.1 Treponema sp. R80B11-R83G3
GTATTATTTCGTTAAATAAAGTATGTTTTATGGACATTTGAGGATAAAAGTCCAATGGAGATATTATGGGGCAAGTTAATAATTTATTTTCTAAAGACCCAAAAGTAAAACATGGGGATTAATATTCGTAGAGCCACATCTGAAGACGCATATAATTTTACTGTTTGCCATATTTCCTGTTGGCAATCAGCATATAAAAACATTGTTCCTCAAGAATACTTGGAAAATATGTTGCTAGAAAAAGAAAAGCAGATTGAAAAGTATAAAATTACATTTGATAATCCGAAGGATTGAAAATATTATTTTGTTATGTGTGAAGAAAGTATGATAGGTTTTATTATCATAAACAGCCCAAATAAAGATAAATCCGGTATAGGCGAGATATGGGCAATTTATTTACTTGAAGAATTTTGCGGAAAAAATTATGGAAAAAAATTGTTGGATTTTGCAGTTAATGAATTAATCAGTATGGGGCAGAAAGAAATCTGTCTATGGGTGTTTGAAGAAAACCATAGGGCAAGGCATTTTTATGAAAGAAATAATTTTAGTT
>NZ_BDHF01000432.1:0-554 GCF_054786115.1 Treponema sp. R80B11-R83G3
CGGTTCAATTCATTATCGGGCGTATGCTGAATATAATCTTATTCACGGTAAACCGCAGTTGGCAAGCACTTCAATTTTAACGACTAAATCGGCTTTAACGCCATTACCGTTATTTGAAAATTCAGCGTTAAAACAATCACGCATATTCCCCACGTTAGAAAACGCCCATTCATACATCGCCTATCTTCATGGGGTTTATAAAGACAGCCCCGCCTCCCTAGCCACACAATTTAAAAAATCGGTTAATATATAGCATTAACACCCCCCCGCTGTGTGCGGGGGTAATTTCATTAAAGGAGTTATGGCAATGACAGAAAAAGAAAAAATCAACCGACAAGATTTTGTTGATAACGTGATTAACGACATGATCGTATCACTATCCTCGACTACAAAAAAACTGCAATGGAATATAAAAGTCATCAGCGACATTCGAGGAATATTAACCAGTTATTTTATTGAAGAATTGCGCCTATGCGCCGATGAAGAATTTTATCCATAAAACAAATAAAGGCATAAAATGGAGTTTTGCCAAACACAAGACATCATATAAAAGG
>NZ_BDHF01000433.1:0-550 GCF_054786115.1 Treponema sp. R80B11-R83G3
CAAAACACCCCCGTTGTTCCAATCGTCGCGGAGTTCGATAATTATCCGATTAGTTTTTTTGATACTAACACTGGCCGATGGCATGGAATATATTTTGACACGCTTGAAGAAATTACAAAGCTTACGGAGCTTAAATTTGAACGCGCCAACGATCAGAACGCGAAGTATCAGGAAATAATCGTCATGCTTGAAAAAGGCGACGCCTTAATCTTACCTGAATTGTTCCGCTTGAAAGAATATGAAGGGCGTTTTTTATGGTCGGACGTTCCGCTTTTATGGGACACTTACGCTTTTCTTTCAAAATCGGATTTTAAAAACATTGAAATAAGCCAGATTCCCTATTTAAAAATCGGCGTCCGGGGAGACAGATATTCCGAATTTTTTAAGAAAATGTTTCCCAATCACCGTTATCTTGTCGAATATGACACGCAGGCAGAAGTTTGGAACGCGTTAAAACACGGCGAAGTCGAACTTATTTTTGCCTGTAACAGAAAATTGATTACTTACACTAACTTTTATGAGGAAGCCGGTTATAAATTAAATTTGATAC
>NZ_BDHF01000434.1:0-549 GCF_054786115.1 Treponema sp. R80B11-R83G3
ATCCTGAATATCCGCGAATAGAAGTTATATTCCGCGATGAAGAACAGGCGCGTGAAAATTTTGCGTTTGAAAATCTCATGCGCGATTTGGGACTTGAACATCATTTTACCGCAAAAGACAAGGTTTCATATAAACAGTTATTAAACGCTTATGTTCAAGAACATCCCGACACCTCAGAATTAATTACAGGTTATCAACAGCAACTTCTCTCAGGACTTGACCGTCAATGGAAAAGCGATTACATTCAGCAGTTGGATTTGTTAAATATACATGGCCTTTTATTGCGCTCAGTTATCAGAGGAATAGGGACAGGTTATAGCATACCGGGAAAATCATCCAGTTTTATCGAATTGTACACTAAATACGGCGATGTACATTCACAAATAAATATTAATGTAAAAACTAATTTTATTATGCCAGTAAAACAAATAATACTAAGTTCTTCTGATCAAGATGAAATTGCAAGGAAGCAGATAAATCTTGTTCCGATAGAAAAAGTTTGGAACTCACTTTCCAATACTGAATCATTTAGTACCGGTAATGTATTAA
>NZ_BDHF01000435.1:0-548 GCF_054786115.1 Treponema sp. R80B11-R83G3
ACATGATTCTTCCAAAAGACAAACTTCCCCTGCGGATGGCGGGTCTTTCCCACTGTTTCCGCCGTGAAGCGGGTGCGGCTGGCCAATTTTCCAAAGGACTCTACCGCGTTCATCAATTTACAAAACTTGAAATGTTCGTTTACTGTCTGCCCGAAGAATCAGGCCGCTTTCATGAAGAACTGCGCTCTATAGAAGAAGAAATTTTTAAAGGTCTTAACATACCATTCCGCGTAGTGGATACCTGCACAGGTGACTTAGGCGCTCCCGCCTACCGAAAATGGGATTTGGAAGCGTGGATGCCGGGCAGAAATAACGGCGAATGGGGCGAAGTGACATCCACTTCAAACTGCACCGATTATCAGGCGCGTCGTCTTAACATCCGTTTTAAGGACGACGACGGTAAAAATAAATATGTCCATATGTTGAACGGGACTGCAATCGCCATTTCCCGCGCAATTATCGCCGTTCTGGAAAATTTTCAACAAGCTGACGGCTCGGTACGTCTTCCACGAGCTTTGGTTCCTTACTGCGGGTTTGATATTATAAGG
>NZ_BDHF01000436.1:0-541 GCF_054786115.1 Treponema sp. R80B11-R83G3
TATTTTTCCTTTATCCATTTTGCTGCTACCACGCCCATTGTACCGGGAACGTGGTTCGCAATGCTTGGACAGAATACTGGACATTGGTACCGTATTCAGGCCAACGGTGGAACGCTTACCGCATATACGATGAGCAGTAATTTTGATACATATATGACGATTTATGATTCCTCTATGCGGGAACTTGCCTCCGATGATGATTCTGGCGAAGGTAGTAACGCAAAAATCAGTATCGCAATACCTGTCGAAACTTCTTATGTTTTTATTAGGGTTACTGCATTAAACAATAGTAGTTCTGGGTCTTATTACCTTCATGTCGAACCTACATTGACGGTTAGCAGATAATATAATTGTATAGAGCAAACGGCACTTAACATACGGTAAAAGTACGCCGCCAGTAGGCGGCTAGGGTTCAGGCGGCTAGGTCATGGGCTTTGCCCATTCCCACGCCGCCTTCACCCACATTGCAAGCCCCCCGCAATGCTCCGCATTGCATTATTGGGGGGCTTGCAACGTCTTTTACCGCCGGAACGTTATATGC
>NZ_BDHF01000437.1:0-533 GCF_054786115.1 Treponema sp. R80B11-R83G3
ATGTTTTCCTTCAATACCCCAATTTACGGTACGCTGTATTTCTTCCGAAAGGAAATCGTTTAAAAAGCGGATGATTCTTACAGGGTCTTTTGCGCTGACGCTGATTCCCATTCCTCGCAGTAGATTTGGAATAGTTATATTGCGATAATGCGGCCTGATATTTTCGTCAAAAACGATTGGAAGCGGAGCCATAGTGCGGTTATTCTCACCACGATCCCTATTCGCCAAATCCGCCGCGTATATGAATTGCCAACCCTGAACACTCTGCCCCAACACACGACCAGATGCGATTTTCGCCTGATACTGGTCATAATTGTCTGTAAAACTTGTCTTGTCGATTAGTCCTTTCGCATTAAGTTCATTCAACTTTTTAAACCAACGTTTGGAAATATCCATTGTAAAGAAATTTTTGTATTCATAGGTAACGGGGTTAACAACGCCATTCCCATCGTTAGGATTACTGGCAAGAAAGTTTGGCGGATTCCAAAGTTCAAAAACGCGCCAGTCATCGGTAAGTATGGTAAAAGGAATAG
>NZ_BDHF01000438.1:0-544 GCF_054786115.1 Treponema sp. R80B11-R83G3
GTCTTCGTATAAAGGGTTTTGTTTTAAATCAAGGCGTGGAGAATCTATATGGGCGCCAAGAATATTGCAGCCTTCGATTACGGGTTTCTTCCCGATGACGGCGGCAATGACGGATTTCCCTCTGATATTCTGATAAACCTTCATGCCAGCCGTAAAATTTTTGTCATTCAAAGTGTCGATGTTTACAAAGCCGTTTTCATTGAGAAGTTCGCAAGCGGTTTCGGCGCATTCGCGCTCGGTCTTTCCCGTATTTAAAAATTGCTTGTACGATGTGGCAAGCGCCTCAACCTCTTTTTCAGTCTTCTTGTCAATTCCTTCCCAGCCATTTTTCAGCTTGAAAAACAGTTTGTCCGATAATTTTTCTTTTTTCCCTTTTGCAGATTTAGCCATAAAATCCCCCTGCTTGCATTGTTATAGAAAATAATTATAATGTGTTTTAAATTAAATCGCAAGAGTTCTCACAAAGAGCACAAAGGTACAAAGGACACAAAGAGGGAAGAGGGGGGCGAAGGTCTATACGCGGGAAGATATATTTTGTTTTTTC
>NZ_BDHF01000439.1:0-530 GCF_054786115.1 Treponema sp. R80B11-R83G3
ATTAAATACCCTTAAGCTTCTGCTCAGTTCCGGCGCTCAAGTGAATCTCGTATGCCGTCTTCTGCTTGCTACCGCTCTTTTTGACAGCGCTCTTGTAAAAAACAAAGATATGATAAAAACCCTTATTGAAGCCGGAGCAGATGTGAATATTCAGAGCAAGGACGGACAGACCGCGCTGGTTGTCGTTGTAGGCGCTGGTGATGAGGCAATTGTTGAAATTCTGGTTAACGCCGGAGCTGATCCAGACATTAAAGACGCTCTTGGCGTAAGCGCAAGAAAGTATGCCACTATTTTTGGTAATAAAAAAATGTTGGCTATGTTTGACGGTAATAAGCCAGACAAGACGCCGTAAGATTACACGCTATTTTTTTCCAAATTATCGCAAGTAGTGTGCCATTCCAGTCCGGTGCACGACTAAATTTCTGTAGTTGCTAACATCACCCTATCAAATGCGATAAAAATATTATCCTCCAATGCATAGACATATAAACAATAAAAGAAATTAATACCATGACTTCCAACAATAAAAC
>NZ_BDHF01000440.1:0-530 GCF_054786115.1 Treponema sp. R80B11-R83G3
TTTTTTTCCGCTTCCGCATGGGCAAGGATCATTTCTTCCTGTTTTACGATTTTCATTTTTTATTGGTTCAATATGTGAATGTTTTGTGAAATCAATTTCAGCCATTGACGGCGTACGAAATGAAAACATGGTTTTACTGTTAAAATTTGTTACAGCAAAGTCTCCCAAAGAAATAACATCCATACCGATAAGCATATCGCAACTATTTGGAGTTCCTTCAAGAGCTTGTACACCAACAATTGTAGCTCTATTCGGAAGATGGACATTTATTAAATAAACATTACTTTGAATATTTTTATCAGAAGGTGTAGCCATTAAAGTTTTTGAAATAGGTTTTAAATCCAATTGTGTTGCTATTTTCGGAGTAATAAGAGATCGTGACGCGCCTGTATCCCATATTGCATTTGCTTCAACATCATTTTTTGTTATTGGCGATTGTACATGTACTTTCGAGCGAAGAGTACGGGAGATAGTTTTATATGTTGCTGTAAAGCATAAGCCGGGTGTAGGTTTATTTGCCACTGCAGCCT
>NZ_BDHF01000441.1:0-531 GCF_054786115.1 Treponema sp. R80B11-R83G3
TTTTTTATACAGTCCAGATGAGGAATATAAATGAGTAATGACAAATTAGCCCTTTTAGGGGACGAGGCAGTAGCGTTAGGCGCGATACACGCGGGAGTTAGCGTGTCTTATGGGTACCCGGGCACTCCGTCAACGGAAATTTTACAGTACTTGATTAACGAATATAAAAAAGGCGGCCCCATCGCAAGGTGGTGCGCCAATGAAAAATCCGCTTTGGAAGCCGCTATGGGCGCTTCATTTGCCGGACGCAGGGCGCTTGTTACCATGAAACACGTGGGGCTGAATGTCGCTTCTGACCCTTTTATTAACGCCGCGCTTTTAAAAATAAAGGGCGGGTTTGTCATCGCCGTAGCGGATGATCCCGGAATGCACAGTTCCCAAAATGAGCAGGATTCCCGCTTTTACGCTAATTTCGCGTTAGTTCCCTGTCTTGAACCGCGCAACCAGCAGGAAGCCTACGACATGGCGCGTGAAGCTTTTGACGTATCGGAGCGTTTTAACGTTCCCGTTCTATTGCGCCTTGTTACGCGA
>NZ_BDHF01000442.1:0-525 GCF_054786115.1 Treponema sp. R80B11-R83G3
ACGGGTTCCCCCCTTTCAGGCAGGGAAATAAAGTCCCTTGACGAGCCTGTCGGCAAGTCTTGTTACGCCATTGTCGCCATGTCAAAGTCGCAGGCCGCGATTCTCCCCCGGCTTAATTGCATTAACTGCGGCGAGTGCAGGGCGGTTTGCCCAATAGGGCTTGATCCCCAGAATATTTACAAGCGGATTAAAGCGAATGAAATTATTAACATTGAAGCGACGGGCTGCCACGGGTGCGGATGCTGTAAAATAGTCTGCCCTTCCGCCATTCCGTTAGTGGAAACTATTTTAAATAACAATCAGGAGGATGTGAGTGCCTGAAAGCAGGGTAATTTTATTACAGAAACCTCAGATAAATATATCCGTTTCCAGCGCCGGCAGAATGTGGCTTGTTTGCGGTTGCGCGTTTCTTTGCGTTCTTCAATCGGCTTTTAGCGACGGCGGAAAGACTCTGGTTGTCGCTTTAACAGCTTTTTTTTCCGCATTACTGATTGAATTGTTATTTACATGGCGTAAACACAGGGC
>NZ_BDHF01000443.1:0-1405 GCF_054786115.1 Treponema sp. R80B11-R83G3
TGTCCTGCCCACGCTGAACTTGCCGTTTTAGACCAAAGCATATAAGGTGGTATACAAAAGCCCAGGAGGGAAACATGGGCAAAAGAAAAAGTTATACTGCCGAAGAAAAAGTAAAGATTCTCAGAGAGGTGCTTGAGGGTGGGAAGCAAATAAGCCAAGTGGCGGAACAATACGGTCTTCATCCGAACAACATCTTCAACTGGCGGAAGCAGCTTTTTGAAGGGGGCGTTCAGAGCTTCCAGATCAAAAGAGCTGACATCAGCGGGAAAGCCGAGGAACGTAAAATCACCGCCCTTGAGGAGAAGGTCAAACAGAAAGACGAAGTGATAGCGGAACTTGCCGAAGAGCTTTTAGCTTTAAAAAAAAAGAGTTCTGGCCTGAGGTAGGGAAAGCGAAAATGAGTCTTGAAGCGCGGCAAATTGTGGAAAGGGAAATAAGGCGTTACCACGCCAAAACAGGGCTGCCGACACACGCTCTTTTGAAGTACGCTGGGATACCGGAGAGGACGTGGCGGGAATGGGCGCGGCGGCGCGGAGCCGAGACTAAGCACAACAACAACATCCCCAAGTCGTATTACCTGACTCCGGAAGAAGTCAAGGCGATAATCGCTTACTGCGCCAGCAGCCCGCTGAAAGGCTACCGCATGCAGTCTTGGGAGATGGTGGACAAAAACATAGCGTTTGTGTCATGCGGCAGCGTCTATAACGTCATAAAACGCCATAATCTGGACAAAAAGTGGGCGGAACTGGCCGAGGAGGCGAAGAAAGGCTTTGACCAGCCGCAGGCGGTTCACGAGCAATGGCACATAGATTTCTCGTACATAAAGATACAAAACTCGTTTTATTATTTTCTGGGCATCCTTGACGGCTACAGCCGTAAAATACTCAACTGGCGGCTTTGCAAAAACATGGAGGGGCTTAACGCGGAAATACTGTTAGCCGAAACCAAAGAGACGTATCCGCAAGCCGCCAGCCCGCGGCTGATAAGCGACAACGGCAGCCAGTTTATCTCAAAAGATTTTGAAGAATTGCTTGCGCTTTTGGAATTCGGGCACACGCTGACATCGGCGAACCACCCGCAGAGCAACGGCAAACTGGAACGCTTCCACCGCACTTTGAAAACCGAACACGTAAGGAGGGCATCGTATTTAGAATATCAAGACGCCTGCATAAGGCTGGCGGAATGGATCGCGTATTACAACAGCGAAAGGCTTCACAGCGCGATCTGGTATCTAACGCCGAATGACGTTTTTTACGGCAGGGCGGCGGGACGGCTTGCAGAACGCAAAGAAAAGTTGCATACTGCATTTATTAAGAGACAGGAATACTGGCGGACAAAAAATGCCGGTTCCTGACACACCTTATATGCTTGTCTTAAAAACGGCAAGTTCAGCATAAGCAGTACA
>NZ_BDHF01000444.1:0-522 GCF_054786115.1 Treponema sp. R80B11-R83G3
ATTTTGCGGATTATTCGGGTAGTTTTCTTGTATCGCCTCTGCAATGTATTCAGGATATGTAAAAGCCCCGGAAAGCCAAGAAGGATCAATACCGGATTTCAGGATTTCAGCAACCTTTTTTCTGCCTAGGGAGAAACCGGCTTTTTTACAAGCATTAATAAATTTATCCGTAGTAGTAATTTTTTCATTACCACTACTACTATCAACTATACTTATATCTTTAATATGGTGTGAAAAATTTTCACAGGTAGTGTGCAAATTTTGCGCAGATAACTGTGCAATTTCTGCGCATGATGTGTGCAAATTTTGCACAGGTGGGACAGAATAATTGCAATACCGCCCTGTTATTTTTTTCTTAATCAGTCCATTGTCGGTCAAAGATTTTAAGGTACTGACAACCGTTCTGCGGCTCATATTTAAAGCAGAGGCAATATAACCGGCACTGCCATGGAATTCCTTTTTCCCGACATTAGAAAAACTGTAAATCAGCGCAAAAACAAGAAGCCCGTTTCCAGAAAGTTT
>NZ_BDHF01000445.1:0-525 GCF_054786115.1 Treponema sp. R80B11-R83G3
GGAGAGACTTTGGAATAAAACAAAGAAAATTCAGAGAATAAGAGTTCGGCGACGTACCCTGGATAAAGATTTCTACCCACCGTTATTTAGTCGCCGAAAGGCTCGTAGGCGGACTCTTACGAAGTTTTTACAGCGTGCGCAGCCTGCCCGCCTGTACTAAATAAATCCTTTGGGCATACATCGTGTAGAGGAGAGGGATAGAGGTTTTTGGGGGGTGAATGGCTGTTTCAAAAAGCCGTGAAAAGTGATATAATTAAAATAAGAGGAAGCATGGATATTGTCATTCTGGACAGTGCATTAAAACATAATATAACCGAGGAAAGCATCAAGGCGTGTTTGTTCAATGTCAAAGGCGGTAAATTACTGAATGATCCGCCTCCCAAACATCTGCTTGCAGGCTTTGACCATTTAGGAAATGCCCTTGAACTAATTACGATTGAGGAAGAAGAGCGTAATCTTTTGATAGTTATTCATGCAATGAAACTGCAAAAGAAGAATTATTATTTATTGGAAGGAGATTATTAA
>NZ_BDHF01000446.1:0-520 GCF_054786115.1 Treponema sp. R80B11-R83G3
TCGGCAGCGTCAGATTGGTATAAGAGACAGATCTACGTTAGCCGTAGTCTCCGCGACAAGCCACTTCGTCCCGTAAGATTCAAAACGGGCGCCGGTTCCGTTAACATCGACAAGACCCATCGCGTGGCTGTATTGGCGCGAAATCATCATTGCTGCTCTTATGTCAGCTTTTGAAAGCAAAATAGCGCAGATCATGGCGCGGCTGTCGCAGTCTCCCCTAGCTTCGGTAATTGCCGTTACAAGATTTATAAAATCGCTCCCTCTGGGGCTTCTTTCGTATTTATAACCTTGCACAAAAGAAAAAGCCCTCTGTGCAAACGCCCTTTTCTCCGCGTCTCCCCCGGAAGTGGGGCCGCCCCAACTGCGGACAATCATGGAAGCGGCGTTTGCTATCCTGTCATAAGAATCGCGGTAAATGGATCTGTAATAGCGAACCCACGCATCCTGCCATTTTTGCGAATTAACATAATTTTGAAGAAGCTGGAATTCACGCTCGATAAAAACCTGCGCGGCCTCGGCG
>NZ_BDHF01000447.1:0-525 GCF_054786115.1 Treponema sp. R80B11-R83G3
GTTATGAAGAAGCGGCGGCTATTGTCCGCAGGGGAGAAATGCCCAAGTGTCCGAAGTGCGGCAGGGTATTAAAACCGGCAATCACTTTTTTTGGTGAAAGTCTTCCTGCGGACGCGTTAAGAAAAGCGACGGCGGAATCGCAAAAAGCGGATTTAATGCTTGTGCTGGGGACAAGCCTGACCGTCTTCCCTGCCGCCGGTATGCCCCAATACACTTTGCGGGGCGGGGGTGAAATTGTGATTGTAAATAATATGCCCACTCCGCTGGACGGCAGGGCGTTACTCCATTTTGACGATCTTGGTTCGGTCTTTGAGGAATTGCAAACTTGCCTAAACTCTGACAGTTAAGCCCTGCTTAATTTATCTAGTGTTCCGTAAAAGACAGACAACATAATGTTGCATTTTTGATTTTATTTTTTATAAGCATAAGTGCAGGTAACTACGATAAAAATGAGTTATTTACTTTGTTTTTTCTTCATATTTTCAAATATTTGCCAAAGAGGTTTATTGTAAATGTATTTTACAG
>NZ_BDHF01000448.1:0-523 GCF_054786115.1 Treponema sp. R80B11-R83G3
GTTTTGGGTTAATGGAGATTTATTGTCAGTTAATAATAATTTCATTTCTGAAATTAAGAAATTTATTAAAATATTAAATGATGTACAATAAAATGGAAGTTAAAGGAGACAAACAATGGCAAAAAAAACTAAAAAAAAGCAAGTTCCCACACTAAAAACCACCCAAATCAATGAATCCTCGCTCTTTACCCATATTTCCAAAATAATAGAAAAACGAAAAAACCAAGCTGGAATGTATGCAAACCGTGAAGTTACGCTCATGTATTGGGAAATAGGACGTTACATAGGTTCGGTTTTACTTGGCGGAGAACGAGCCGAATACGGAAAGAAGATTTTGACGGCGCTGGCGGCAAAATTGACTACGAAATACGGCAAAAACTTCACCGAGCGTAATCTATACAGAATGACCCTATTTTACGAACGTTTCCCCAATGCGCGGATTTTGCCGCCACTGGCGGCAAAATTGAGCTGGTCACATATAATTGAGCTATTGCCGCTGAAATCGGATAAAGAACGAATATAT
>NZ_BDHF01000449.1:0-519 GCF_054786115.1 Treponema sp. R80B11-R83G3
AATAACGCCATAACGGGTTCGCTAGGGGAGTGCTTTCGGTAATAAGGTACGATGAAAGCGGTTTTTGATACGCTGACGCGGAGGAGATAAAAATGTATTGTTTGCAAAGCCCGTTTAAAATGTCGAAGTCTTTTTGAACGTGTTCGGGAACAAAGGCGAAAAAGTCGGCGGCGACATCGAACTTGTTTCCCTTTCCAACGGCCTTTTCCAGTTTTTCGCGGATAACGGGCGCTTCTTCCGCCCTAATATCGCAAGCTATATGTTTAATTTCCAAATCTTTAAATTCGCTTTTTCTGTTTCCCCTGTTAAGCAGATAAAGCTCCCACCCCAACTGCGCCGCCCGTCTTGTAATCGCGCTTGAAATAGTGCCTGTTCCGCCAATAAATAAAACTTTCATGGTTTCTCCTTACGCTAATATACAGTATTTTTGCCGTAGATTAAACCATTTTATAGAACGTAGTTTTACCCCGTTAATTAAAGTATAATAGACTTGTGTCGGACTAAAGCCCGCCACAAGTC
>NZ_BDHF01000450.1:0-515 GCF_054786115.1 Treponema sp. R80B11-R83G3
GTATGCTCTGCGGAAAAGGCGATTAAAGCCGTGCATATTAGCGCCTGTTCGTAAGGGCTTAACCCTTGTTGCGCGATATGCGTCCTGTGCATGGAGGGGGAAATATCAAGTAAAATTAAAATAGTTAATTCGCGCTCTTCGCGGAACATTTTTACAAATGGAATGCCAAAGCGGGCGCTCGCGTTCCAGTCTATTGATCTAATGTCATCACCAAGCTCGTAATGCCGCGCCTCGTCAAATTCCATTCCCTGCCCTTTAAAGATAGAGCTGAAATTTCCCGCGAGCATTTCATCGGCAAGCCCTTTTGAAAAAATGGGAAGGTTAATAATAGTCCGCAGTAATTCGCTTGTTTCCATATTAAGTTTTTTTACGGAACGGGAACATGGCTTAATATTCTGGTTATAACCGCGTCCGCGTCCATGCCTTCCGCTTCAGCTTCATAAGAAAGCTCTATTCTGTGGCGTAAAACCGGAAAAGCTGCCGTTTTTACGTCTTCGGTGCTTCCAAAGTTACGC
>NZ_BDHF01000451.1:0-517 GCF_054786115.1 Treponema sp. R80B11-R83G3
AACACAGAGAGCAAACACAAATTCAGTTTACTCGAAAAATTGGTCGGTCTGCAACCAAATGGAGTAGATTTACTTCGACACAGAGAATTCAGTTTACTCGAAAAATTGGTCGGTCTGCAACTTGCCTCTTGCCTTGCAATTTCTTCTTTAAATTCAGTTTACTCGAAAAATTGGTCGGTCTGCAACAGAAGAGGCTCCGTATCCCTGTTTAGCGGCAATTCAGTTTACTCGAAAAATTGGTCGGTCTGCAACGTTTTTAAGCGGCGGTTTGTGGTTTTTAAGAATTCAGTTTACTCGAAAAATTGGTCGGTCTGCAACCGTGTCCAATGATGACTTTATTTCTATTTTAATTCAGTTTACTCGAAAAATTGGTCGGTCTGCAACCATTCGGTATGTTGGATTATCCAGGCATTAAATTCAGTTTACTCGAAAAATTGGTCGGTCTGCAACTCTATACTTGAGCGTCGTCTTATATTCATTAATTCAGTTTACTCGAAAAATTGGTCGGTCTGCAACG
>NZ_BDHF01000452.1:0-514 GCF_054786115.1 Treponema sp. R80B11-R83G3
GACATATCGCCCATGCTTATCTTTTTTCCGGCCCCAGAGGGTGCGGCAAAACAAGCGCGGCGCGTATTTTGGCGCGTTCGCTTAACTGCACAAATCCAAGCGAAGACGGCCCCTGCGGAGTCTGCGATAACTGCAAGGCGATAAGCAAAGGCGCCAGCATGGATGTAATCGAAATTGACGGCGCGTCAAATAATAAAGTTGATGAAGCGCGCCAAATTATTGACGAGGTGCTTTTTCCGCCGCAAGCAGGCAAATACAAAGTTTACATAATTGATGAAGTGCACATGCTTACGAATCAAGCGTTTAACGCACTGTTAAAAACCATTGAGGAGCCGCCGCCATACATTGTCTTTATTTTTGCTACGACGGAATTGCACAAAGTTCCCGCAACGATAAAAAGCCGCTGTCAGCAGTTCAACTTCAGACTGATACCAATCGAAACTATTCAGGGGATACTGAAAAAAATCTGCGCCGATAAGGGAATAAAAGCTGAAGATGACGCATTGTTCTGGAT
>NZ_BDHF01000453.1:0-515 GCF_054786115.1 Treponema sp. R80B11-R83G3
GTCTTCTTTGTTTACAGTATATTGTATAGCTGATCCAGGACCTATATTAGGTCCAAATTCAACGGTATCCAATGTAATCTGCTCACCATTAGAGCTACCCCCTGCCGCGCCGGAGCTGCCCGCTACTTTAGTGCTTTTTAAATAAGATAATTTTGGAGACGGACCGGCAATGTATTCAAGAATAATTGCCTGTCCTGACGCTTCTACCGCCCCGGGAGCCAACCCTGCCGCGCCCGCGACGCTTGACGCGGTATTCAAAGCGCCCCCGACAGCCGCGCCGCCGGGGATAAAGCTTGCGGCCTTTCCTGCGGTTTTAGCGGCGGCCCCCGGCCATATATGGGTTTGTTTAAGCGTCAAGATAGAGCCGGTTGCGGTATTCTCAACTTCCGTAACGCCAGTCGAAAAATTCTCCCCGTTTAACAGCGCCGTCCATTTATCGTTGTTGAATTGAAATTTTAAACTGTTTCCGGCTATTGTAATCGCCGGCAAGGAATTGAGGATCTTGCTCTTATACA
>NZ_BDHF01000454.1:0-516 GCF_054786115.1 Treponema sp. R80B11-R83G3
CAATTTGATATAGATAGTCTACCGCATGGCAATGGAATAAGAATACCATTCTTATCATTTTTTGCATATAAATACTCATTCCACATTCCACTTTTTTCAATTTCGTCCTCATTTCCACTATAGTCGCCAAAAATAAATATAAAAATACTGGCTTTGCTTACAATGCTTTTTCTATGCTTTTCATTTGCTTCATTACTGGTAAAAGGGAAAGGTTCCATTTGTAAATATCGATTAGGATTTTTTCCATTGCATAGTTGCTTAACAGTTCCAGATATGAAATGTCCAATACTCATTCCCATTCCGCAGATAAATTTAAATGGAGATTCATCAATCTTCATAAAGGCATTAACAAGGGTTTGACAAACTAATTTTCCTTCATTTTCTTCTTTGGAATATCGCACAAAGCTTTTTGCCCCTGAAATATAAATTGAATTGTATTTTACCCTGCATGATATTCCATATGCTGTTCTATAGGCATTCATATTATTACTTACACATAAACAGTTAATATTATAA
>NZ_BDHF01000455.1:0-514 GCF_054786115.1 Treponema sp. R80B11-R83G3
CTTGCGTATTGGTCGTCTTTGTCATCTTTATTAAATGAATACTCAACTTTGGCAGGTATGCGGTCGGGGAAGAAACTTTTTTCTTTAACCCCTTCATCGTTAGGTGCAAATTCAACATACATTTTGCCTGTTTCTTCGTCTTTTTTGGAATAGTTAGTTTTGATAAAACTGCGTGTACGGCGGACTAAAAAGAGCCTCATAAGTTCTGCCCAATCATCTGAATACTCACTTTTTTCAAAAGCCGCAAGAGCTGTTTCTTTTACCTGATGCTTTGCTTCAAATTGTACTTTGCCGCCGATTTCTTTTATGTATCGTTCAGGAGAAATACCAAGATTTTGATTTTCATTTAAGAAAAGCCGCAATTGGCTGGAAAGGTCAAGGTAACTTTTATTGTACGGCGTGGCGGTTAGCATTATTACTTTTGAATCGTTAAGAGCTAAATATTCGGCTATCGCACGATAACGCTTACCTTCTCGGTTTCGCAGGTTGTGGCTTTCATCAATTATTACTAACC
>NZ_BDHF01000456.1:0-514 GCF_054786115.1 Treponema sp. R80B11-R83G3
TCATGTTGATAATAATTTCAGGTTTTAAAATTTCCATGAAGCGGTAGTAGAGTTCTCCAAGGAAAATGTCTTTTATCGCAGTCTGAGGATCGGTAACGCCCTTGCCGTTCAAGTCGTTGTGCAGTCTTGCCCATCTGCCTTTCGCGTCGTCTTCAACTTCATATACGTCAATAAAAACTTGAGTCTCGTATCCTTGCAGTCCGACAAAAAATCCGTTTTCGCAGATTGCCTTGGAAGAGCGGATATACCACAGATTCGATTTTTGTTCGCGTAACAAAGTGAAGTATTGGCTGTCGCCGTGGATTGCAAGAGCTTCGCTTAAACTGTCTCTTCGCGTTCCGCCTTCGCAGGGAATAGCGGGATCGCTTACTTTTATCCAGCCGGAAGTTTCATAATAAGAATTGTTGTAGAAAATCGAGCCAAAGACGAAAGTGGAAGCGAAGACTGACACGAAGAAAACTGAGGTTAAGACAGAAGCGAGGACTGAGGCGAAGAAGACTGAGCCAAAGAAGAC
>NZ_BDHF01000457.1:0-503 GCF_054786115.1 Treponema sp. R80B11-R83G3
TATTCGCCGCAGTTTTCAGAAATGGCGTGCGTAACAGTCCGCCGCCTCGCTTGGGCGCTTAACGTGTCCATGCCAAAAGCCATTGACATCATCATCAATGAATTATCATCGGCTTTTTCATCATCGGTTGTTTGTCCAGAATGTAAGGACAAAACAAAATGCGCCGTATGCGGTTTTAACCAACAGCCGGCGGAAGAAAAGGAGGTAGTTATAAATGCGGCATAAAAACCGCCGCAGTTCCCCCGGCTCGCGCCGGGGGCGCGGTTCAATTCATTATCGGGCATATGCTGAATATAATCTTATTCACGGTAAGCCGCAGTTGGCAAGCACTTCAATTTTTACGACTAAATCGGCTTTAACGCCATTACCGTTATTTGAAAATTCAGCGTTAAAACAATCACGCATATTCCCCACGTTAGAAAACGCCCATTCATACATCGCCTATCTTCATGTGGCTTACAAAGACAGCCCCGCAACTCTAGTATAGTATTAAAACCCCCGCC
>NZ_BDHF01000458.1:0-508 GCF_054786115.1 Treponema sp. R80B11-R83G3
GTCTGCAACAAATGACTACAGGTTGCAGACCGACCAATTTTTCGAGTAAACTGAATTGATATTAAATCCATGCAATCGCCGAGGTAGTTGCAGACCGACCAATTTTTCGAGTAAACTGAATTAACAGCCTCGCGAGTAGTGTGGGTGGCTGCGGTTGCAGACCGACCAATTTTTCGAGTAAACTGAATTCCACACTGGGCAAATACGCGCAAATTTCCTGTTGCAGACCGACCAATTTTTCGAGTAAACTGAATTTGGGCGTTGTCTACAATCCGAAGCGTAATGGTTGCAGACCGACCAATTTTTCGAGTAAACTGAATTCCGATGGCGGAGCGTGTAATAGTCCACGCCGTTGCAGACCGACCAATTTTTCGAGTAAACTGAATTTTTATACGCCGATACATTACGTGATATGAAGTTGCAGACCGACCAATTTTTCGAGTAAACTGAATTATGTCTGCGTATACCAGTCACTGTTTGTTGTTGCAGACCGACCAATTTTTCGAGT
>NZ_BDHF01000459.1:0-492 GCF_054786115.1 Treponema sp. R80B11-R83G3
AAGGAAAAGCGTCAAGCTTTATAGACGACATAAAAGAACTGTTTGACAAGCGTTTTCACGTAACGCTTCTTACTCCTACCTTTATCGGCGTGACAATTTTTACGATAATGCCCACGATATTTATGATATTTATCGCCTTTACCAACTTTGACAGCCAGCACCAGGGTGAAGTATTGTTTAATTGGGTCGGGTTTGCGAACATAAAAAATCTGTTTACAAAAACAGGTGAAATAGGACAGAGGTTTCTTCCCGTATTAAGCTGGACAGTAGTATGGACGATTTTTTCAACTTTCTCCTGTTATTTTGGCGGCATATTTCTTGGGCTTCTAATCAATAAGAAAGGCGTTAAATGCAAGACGTTTTTCAGAACAATCTTTATTTTGACTATAGCCATGCCTCAATTTGTTTCCTTGCTCGCAGTCAGAAATATTCTGGGCGAATACGGCCCTATTAACACATTGCTTGTTAAATTGGGCGTATTAAGCGATCCTA
>NZ_BDHF01000460.1:0-492 GCF_054786115.1 Treponema sp. R80B11-R83G3
ATTCCGAATCGGGTCGTAATCCAGCAACTACTTCAATATCCCTAAAACCATTTTTTTGAATACAATTTATACTCATATACATCATTATTTAGTTTACATAGTGATAATACTACTATAGATTATGTATCTTATTACTTATGCGGGGAAGCTTCCGATGTTCTTTTCGCAGCATTTGATAATGATAAATTGATAGGATTAGTAGATGGGATATAAGGAAAAACCTCCTCTAAATCAAGAAGTAGGTTGTATTTGGGATTATGTGATATTATCAAAATATAAAGAAATGGAGGTTGCAAATAATTTATATAAGGCTATTGAAAAATATTTCTATGAAAATGGCTATAAAAGAATAATAGTTACGTTTCCCTTTTTTGAAGATACAGAAATGAATAATGATGTATATGAGTATAAATTGTATTCAAAAAATGGTTTTAGGGATATTGAAGTAGTTGCTGGATTACGACCCGATTCGGAATATAATTTACATAGAAG
>NZ_BDHF01000461.1:0-492 GCF_054786115.1 Treponema sp. R80B11-R83G3
CCATAAAGCAAGCCGAACCTACAAGATTAAGAATACGAAAATAAAAATTACTGCTAATAGTTATTGATATAGCGATTAAAATTGACGCCAAGTAACCAACCCATTCAACCATCATAATATCTCCTTAGTATAAATACTGCTAATATTGCTCCCAAAACGCGGCATCGCGGGGAAGAACAGTTGACCAATAGGGATTTAAATTGTGATCCGCGTTTTTATACACTTCGTAACGTAAAAGTATTTTCCCAATCCCCGCTTTTCCACGGCGCAGATTTTCTTCCGTTATTGCCTGTGATAAAGCGTCACTCCACTCTTTTGGAACGCCTCTATCTTTATCTCCTTGCTCAAGCAGTATGGGAGTGTTTGGCGCGATTTTATCAAGATAGGTGAAATACGAAAAATCTTTCGCAGGGTATTCCCTTTTAAAACTTTCCGCCCACTCAGGATTTCTTCCGTAATGAGCCGCGCTGTCGGGATAGCCCAGGCTCACGG
>NZ_BDHF01000462.1:0-495 GCF_054786115.1 Treponema sp. R80B11-R83G3
ATCCCCAATGCTGGTAACACCGGCGGGTATGGTTACGCTGGCAAGGCCGGTGCAGCCGTAAAAAGCGTAACCCCCGATGCTGGTAACGCTGTCGGGTATTGTTACGCTGGCAAGGCTGGCGCAACCGCGAAAAGCGTTATCCCCAATGCTGGTAACGCCGGCGGGTATGGTTACGCTGGCAAGGCCGGTGCAGCCGTAAAAAGCGTAACCCCCGATGCTGGTAACGCCGGCGGGTATGGTTACGCTGGCAAGGCTGGCGCAACCGGAAAAAGCCCAATCCCCGATGCTGGTAACGCTTGCGGGTATGGTTACGCTGGTAAGTGCGCAATTGCTAAAAGCAGAATCCCCTATGCTGGTAACGCTGTTGGGTATGGTTACGCTGGCAAGGCTGGTACAACTAGAAAAAACGTAATCACCGATACTGGTAACGCCGGCGGGTATGGTTACGCTGGCAAGGCTGGCGCAACCGGAAAAAACCCAATCCCCAATGGTGGT
>NZ_BDHF01000463.1:0-486 GCF_054786115.1 Treponema sp. R80B11-R83G3
GTTCAAAGCCAAAAACAATATTTTCGGCTGCGGTATATTCGGGAAACAGCATAAAATGCTGATGAACCATGCTTATATTTCCATTTTTTATTATTTCTCCACCGTCAAATTTTTCCAAACCGCAGAGAATTTTCATTAATGTCGTCTTCCCTGCCCCGTTCTCTCCCACGATGCATAAAATTTCTCCCTTACGCAAATCAAGGCTGATGTTGTTATTTGCTTTTTTACCGCTTCCGGGATACTGTTTGGTTATGTTCCTTAATTCAACGATATTCATTAAAAATCTTTCATAAACTTTTCAAATTTTTCGCGAATATCTTCAGGAAGGTCTTTATATCCCGGATCATCGTAAATAAAGTTTAGATAACCTTCTTTTACCCCGATTGTCTGTGAAATACCGTATTGAATCTTTCCGGCTAAAACGTCTTCTAATATTTCCATTATAAGTTTTTTCTGCTCCATAGAACCGCAGCCCAGTATGAAACC
>NZ_BDHF01000464.1:0-488 GCF_054786115.1 Treponema sp. R80B11-R83G3
CTCCTGTACAATGCGGCAGCAAACGGTTTCGCAAGACGCGCCGCCTTCAACAAAAACAGGTTTTCCCTCAAAACGGCCAAGCGCGTCTCCGCCCGGCGCTATGCTTTCTCAGCGTAATTTGTAAACGTCTTTAACAGCCATTATAATGTAGTATACTTAAAATGATGAAATTTTTCCTGAGAAACTGCGTTTTATTGCTCTTCGCCGCCTGTCCCCTCTTTGCGCAAAGCGAAATCCGAGAGCAAGGCCTTGTAACAAACGATCCTTTCTGGCGGCAGGCGCTTGGGGGGGCGGTGCTGTCTTTGCCCTCAGTTCAAGCCCAATCCGCAGTTGTCGCGCTTGACGGCGGAAACATCAGAGCGTACTCTACGGCGGGAAAGCCGTTGTGGAGCTATTCCGCAAAGAGCAAAATAAGCCCCTTTGTTACGCGCTCACGTGAAGGCTCTTCGTATTTTTCAAGGACTAACGGAACTTTAATAGCGGTAAAC
>NZ_BDHF01000465.1:0-484 GCF_054786115.1 Treponema sp. R80B11-R83G3
GGTGTAACATAAGCGCATTTTACATTACCGCATTTAACAAACCTGAATAATAACAAATCGGCTGTTCTTCCTTTCGTTTTCAATTAGGGCGCCGCCCTACCGCCGCAGGCGGTCCCCTTTTTGGGGAAAATTTGCGAAGCGTTATGCGACATTCAATAAAGACGCAAAAAACGGCATTGGAAGGGGTTTTATTGGGGGTAAAGGGTAAATGTGATACGGTAATGGGGATTAACGCTGTTTTGTGGGCTTTTATGGGCGTTATAAAGGGCGTTTTGAATGGGGTCTGCGGTAATAAATATTCAGGTTTGTTAAATGCGGTAATGTAAAATGCGCTTATGTTACACCAGATATGACATCATATTTGTTGAATAACGGTGGGTAATTATAAGTAATTAAAAATAATTATAAGGAAAGTAGTTGACGTAATTCGTTATCTGATATAGACTTATGAGTAATAAAGCGTACTTGTGAGTAAGCATTAGAA
>NZ_BDHF01000466.1:0-483 GCF_054786115.1 Treponema sp. R80B11-R83G3
TGACGAGATGATGGACGACATCATTTCCTGACTGCCGAGCATCGCCGAAATATCGGTCTTTGCGCCTCGCTCCCTGAACTTGAAAATGTTTTCCAGTATTACAATGGAGCAGTCAACGATCATTCCAAGTCCAAGAATAAGCCCCGCCATTGTCAGCATGTTCAAGGTGATGCCGGCAAGGCTCATGAAAAGGAACGTAACCAGTATCGAAAACGGAATGGAAATGCCGATAATTATCGTGCTTTTAATGGTTCTTAAAAAAATAAACAATATTCCAATTGCAAGGACAAACCCGACAAGCAGTGAATTCGTCAGTTCGCTTATCATGTCGCGGATTTGCGTCGTGTTGTCCTGGGTTATTTTCAAGGTTACGTCTGCGGGAAGCAGGGCGGCGATTTCATCAAGTTTAGCGTACACACGGTCGGCTACAGCGGCGGAATTGGTTCCGCTCTGTTTTGTTACGCCGACATACACGCCGTTCTC
>NZ_BDHF01000467.1:0-489 GCF_054786115.1 Treponema sp. R80B11-R83G3
TCCAAGCGGTAAAATATCTAATATTCCGCTTATGCTCCTTTAACAGCCTTTCGGCGTTTGTTGAATCAGTAAATTGAATACTCCCATTTTTCAATTCGCTAATCCTAAGATAAACGCTTTCATCACCGATAGATTCTTTCATAATCACTCCTTGAATGTTTATTTGATTAACAGAGGGTATCAAAAAGCAGACCCTTGTCATCTTGCATTCAAAGGTAAGACCGTATTATTAAAGTAATAAATAGGTAAAACGTGCAATTTTCCACTTGCCTGAAACTTCCAAAAGTAGTAAATTTTCCTTGTTGAAAATCCTTATTTCTGATAAGCTATAAGTTAGGGAGAGCGACTCCTAAGGAGACGATTATGCCACAAACGCAAACCATGACCCTTGATGAAAAACTAGCCATTTCAAACAAGGCTTGTTTATTATGGGAAGCCGGAGACAGAGAAGGGTATAGCCGCCTTACAAGGTCAATCCCCATGCCGCCA
>NZ_BDHF01000468.1:0-488 GCF_054786115.1 Treponema sp. R80B11-R83G3
AAATAATTCTAAAAAATAATTTTCATAAAATAAAACATATTTGTTTTCTGTATATTTTCTTATATAACCTTTACCTTTTTCAAAATGACATACTCTATTATTCCATCCATTACCTATTGTTGTTTTTACAGTAAAATAAACTTCTTTTGAAAATAAATTTATATCAATATTAGACTTGTTCGACAACCTCAAAATATGATATAAATTTAGAATGGGCGGGGAAAAAACAAATTATAACGATAAAGCACATGCTTTTAAGCGGATGTTTGGCGTTAAAACACAAACATTTATGAAAATGAAAGAAATTCTTGATAAAGAATACGAGGAAACACACAGAAAAGGCGGCAGCCCGCCAAAAATGTCTGTTGAAGATAAATTGTATGCCGCGCTTAAATATCTGCGTGAATATAGGACAATGGAAAGCATCGGAGGCGACTACGGAGTCAGCAAAAGCACAATATGCGAATCTATTCAATGGGTGGAAAACA
>NZ_BDHF01000469.1:0-486 GCF_054786115.1 Treponema sp. R80B11-R83G3
ACATTTATCGTATTCAGCGGAAGCCGAGCTTGCTCGAGTCTTCCGCTAAAATAGCAAAAGAAATTGTGGAGGTATTTATGCGAAAAACAAGAGTGCTTATTGACAATGCTTTTTACCACGTTACTTCTCGAACTAATGATAAAATCAGGGTTTTTGAGAATAACTTGGGCAGAAAAATTATGCTTATTACCCTACAGGACGCTAAAGACAAATTCCATTTTAAGCTGACAAATTTTTGCGTTATGCCCACGCACATTCATCTTTTAATCCAACCGCCCCCGACCGCCAAATTAAGCGTAATTATTCAATGGCTAAAAATTATGACGGCAAAGAGGTGGAATTTTATACACGGCTCAATAGATCACCTGTGGGGGGATAGGTTTTTTTCAAGAGCGGTTAAGACTGATGAAGAGTACCATTTTATTGATAACTACATCGACCAAAATGCCGTTGTTGTCGGGCTTGCCGATACTCCCGAAAACTGGA
>NZ_BDHF01000470.1:0-483 GCF_054786115.1 Treponema sp. R80B11-R83G3
GGTCCAATAGCAGAACCAGATGATGCACTCTATATACCAATTGAAAACATCATTAACCAAGCCAGCGGTTATACTGAGGCTTGGTAAAATGGTTATACGGGAACCGACTTGCCAGACGGCGGTTCTGAATTCGATCTTCCGTTGAACGGAAAAGACATCGCTTTTTTCTTTAAAATTATTATTCCAGCAGGTACTGAGCTTGTAGTTGATGACCTTAATGATTGTGATATAAAGGTAGAAGTTCTTGTCTGGCTGCCATTTGTATTTAAATCCGATATTGATAATGCGGAAATTGTTTTCCCTGATGACGCTTTATTCAGTTCAAAAGACGATCTTTTTGGCAGAGAAAGCCCCGGCGCGGAAAACATGATGACTGATATTATCGAAAGTTTGTCTTTGAAAATCGGACTTAATGACGATCTTTTTAATGGCGCTAACTTAATTGTTTATAGTAAGAAATCTGACGGCAGCGATGCTATTAAT
>NZ_BDHF01000471.1:0-477 GCF_054786115.1 Treponema sp. R80B11-R83G3
AAGGTAGATGATACTCGCTGTGTCCTCCGCCGGACCGATGTGGGTTTTGAACATCAGGTTGAACTTGCGGGTGTCGGTCAGCTCTCCTCCGCAGTCGGGACATTTTTTCGCAGTAAGATTTTCCTGCGGGATTTGATCTGCCCGAAAGCGGGATTTGCACTTTTTGCAATCGACTAACGGGTCGGTAAAGTTTTCAACGTGTCCCGACGCTTCCCATGTTCGGGGGTGCATCAAAATAGCCGCGTCCAGCCCCACGATATTGTCGTGGAGACGGGTCATTTCCTTCCACCACGCTTGCCGAAACTGCCAAACAGGGAACAAACTACGACGCGATAATTCTTCCCGGCGGAATGCCCGGCACGGCAAATTTGGCTGCTTCAAAAGAGACAGGCGCTCTTGTCAAAGACATGGCAGCTAACGGAAAATTGGTCTGCGCGATTTGCGCCGCTCCCGCTCTTGTACTCGCGCCTCTTGGCT
>NZ_BDHF01000472.1:0-479 GCF_054786115.1 Treponema sp. R80B11-R83G3
ATACTAACGGCGGCGGTAAAAAAGATAATGTAATAGAATTTGATAATGTTACAGTTAAAAGGCGCAGGCAAAAACGCCCGTTACTCGATAAAGTTTCATTCTCCGTAAATTCAAATGAAATACTTGGGTTTGCCGGAGTCGGCGGGAACGGGCTTGGAGTAATCGAAGCTGTTCTTGGCGGCTTTTTACACCCCAGCGAAGGAAAAATCCTGCACAGGGGAAAAGATATAACAAAGCTTAACATACGCAAATTGCGTAATCAGGGGCTTAGTTTTGTTCCCGCCGACCGCGTAAATGTCGGAAGCGCTTCTGAGGCGACACTCGAGGAGAATATGATAATTAACGTGAGAAATGAATATTTTTCTTTTAATTATCAAAAACTGACGCGGAAAAATAAAATTAAAGAAGATATAAACTTGTGGTTAAAAAAATATAGTTTAGATGCTCCCGATTTAAAACAAAAAGTTTTTACGTTATCC
>NZ_BDHF01000473.1:0-475 GCF_054786115.1 Treponema sp. R80B11-R83G3
CCCCTGCATCCGCGCGCCGGTCATGGTAACCGTCGGCGCAAGGGCGTTGACCCTGATCCCGTTGGGGCCGTAATCGTAGGCGAACTGCCGCGAAAGCCCCTCAACGCCGGCCTTGGCCGCGGTGTACTGCACCCCCGCCAGAGACGCCCTCCAGTGGCCCGCCAGCGCCGATATGTTTACGATCGCGCCGGAACCCTGCCTGGCCCTTTGCGGGATAACCTGCTGGCCGCAGAGAAAGGCCCCCTTCAGGTTGACGTTGACAACAAGGTCCCAGTGCCTCTCCTCGATTTCTTCCAGTTTGTAGGGCGTGTTCAGGGAACCCCCGGCGTTATTCACCAGAATGTCGATACGGCCCCACGCCTTTACCGCGGTTTCCGCCATAGCTTTGATTTGCTCTTTGCTGGTAACGTCCATCCTGACGCCCATGGCCTCTGCCCCGTGCGCGCGGATCTCTTCCACAGCTCCCGCTATGGTT
>NZ_BDHF01000474.1:0-474 GCF_054786115.1 Treponema sp. R80B11-R83G3
AGCCATTGATATATTCATTTCTTGTACTATTTTTTTTAATTGTCCTATTTTGTCTTCAACTCCTTGATAAATATGCGTTATTTTTAATTCTCTGGCTCTGTTTTCAACAATACGGGAAGTCCTGCCTGTAATTATCACAGGCACTATATTGTACTTTGGCAATAATTCATGAATTGCATATCCGTCTTTAACGTCAAAAACTTTAAATATTTCGCTTTCCTGCCCCATGTATATTTTTCCGTCTGTGAGAGTTCCGTCTACGTCCATTACTAACATTTTAATTGTACGAATGTCTGATTTAACCATTCTTTTATATCTTAATTAGTGTCTATTTATTACGCTAATTACTTTGTAGCATAGACTACAAGATAATCACCGCAATCTTTTTCTGCAAGATTAGCTCTCCAAGCTTCATTTACTGTAGCTGAGATACAAGGATAGGAAATATTTCCCATAGGCTCTTTTTCCTTCAGC
>NZ_BDHF01000475.1:0-472 GCF_054786115.1 Treponema sp. R80B11-R83G3
CTCACCAACTTGCGTGAGCGTTGTATGCGCCGAGGAATCCGCCTCGGTTCTGATATGGTTCCCAATCACACAGGCATCGACAGCAAATGGATTGTCGAACATCCCGACCGTTTTTTGCAACTGCCCTACCCGCCGTTTCCAACTTACAATTACAACTGCGGCAATCTTTCAGGCCGTGATGACATAACAGTACAAATTGAAGAACATTATTTTTCACGCAGTGATGCCGCAGTCGTCTTTAAACGAATTGACAATCGCACCGGAGAAACGCGCTACATCTACCACGGCAACGACGGCACTTCCATGCCGTGGAACGATACGGCGCAGATTGATTTTCTCAATCCCGAAGCGCGCGAAGCGGTAATCCGCACAATTGTCGGCGTGTGTCAGCAGTTCTCTATCGTGCGCTTTGACGCCGCCATGACGCTCGCAGAGCGGCATATTCAGCGGTTATGGTATCCCGCTCCGGGAA
>NZ_BDHF01000476.1:0-473 GCF_054786115.1 Treponema sp. R80B11-R83G3
AATCTACTATATAAAAAACAACCCTGTTATACCGGTTGGCGCGGACTTCAGTAATTATCCTATTTCTTTTTTCAATTTCCGCACCAATAAATGGGAAGGAATTTATTTTGAGGCGCTGAAAGAAATCGAAAAACTTACAGGGCTTAAATTCCAACCTGCCAACGACCAAAATACGCCGGTACTGGACATGATAAAAAATGTTGAAAACGGTAAAACGCTGATCATACCGGAACTGTTTCAAATAAAGGAATATGAGGGGCGTTTTTTATGGTCGGATGTTCCGATTGTAAGCGATAACTTCGCGTTTGTATCAAAAGCGGATTTTCGTAATATTGACATTAACGATATTTTTCATTTGCATGTGGGCTTGCGCAAGGAAACAATATATTCAGGAATATATTAATAAAATATTTCCCGCCCACCTTAATTATACCGAATATGACACTCAGGAAAAAACATGGGACGCTTTAGCT
>NZ_BDHF01000477.1:0-471 GCF_054786115.1 Treponema sp. R80B11-R83G3
ATATGTATCTAAATCAAAGTAATTATTGGGATATAAATGTATATGGTCACATTTTCGGTGATTCAAATATTGATGAAAGTATTATTGCAAAGTCTGCGGTTGATGAACTAATAAAATATAGATTTATTAACCAAATATCAAAACATAATTATCAAATAACACAAAATGGTATTGATTATCTTAAAAATACTTTTTAATTTTTAAAATATTCTTTATCTTTATTCTTAAAACATTAAAACAATAAAACCCCCGCGCCAAGGATGGCGCGGTGTGACCAGTAATTTGGGGTAAAAAAATTTTCGTGTAACGTTTGGCGGTAAAAGACGTTTTGCCTGCCCGAATAAGCAAACTGCGAAGCAGTTTGCAGGGCAGGCAAAATGTGGCGGAACAAAACCGTGCAGAGGGCGAAGCCCGAACACGCTTTTGTGTAGCCTAGCCCCGAAGGGGCGTACTTTTACCGACCTGTTAAGT
>NZ_BDHF01000478.1:0-1473 GCF_054786115.1 Treponema sp. R80B11-R83G3
CTTCTATAAAAAGTCAACCCCCAAAATGATCCTTAGCCCGCTTTTTCATTTCTTTTTCTGGCAACGCCAGTTTTTTTGATAACTTCCTTTTCAACGCGGTTTACCGCCGCCGGTTTTGTCTTCTCCGTATTTCTTGCCGCTTCATTAACTGGAACTTCTTCGTCTGTCCGCGCTAATTTCTTCATTGATTCGGACGTTTCTAAAAGCTTCCTGTCCGTCATTCTTTCCTCCTCAAAAACGGCTTCTTTTGTTAACATATTCCATATTATTACCGCTATTTTTCTTGCGGTCGCGATTATGGTTTTTCCGGAACCCTTGCTCCGCTTCATCATCTCATGCCTCTCCATCAGCCGCCAGCGCAACGTCTTTTTCTTCATCCGCCTCATTCCCATCACCACTTGCACCAGCGCGGTTCTTAATTGCTCAGGACCCCTTTTGGTTATCCTGCCATGATGAACCGTCTCATTTGAATTCTGCACCCATGGCGCAAGCCCGGCGTATGACGCGTATTTTTTCGCGCTCGCGAACCTCTTGACGTCATCCGTATACGCGATTATCGTCCACGCGCATACTTCCCCGCACCCGGGTATGCCCTTCAATAACTCCACAGCCTTGTTTTCCTTTGTCAGCTCCCTCAGTTCCTTCTCTATCAAATTGACATTCTCTTCAAGCCGGTCTATTATTTCCATCAGTGTCTGGGCCGCGAGCCCGTTTTTACACTGTTTGAGGGCGTCAAGCGTCCGCTTGCGCCCTCTTTTGCTTTGCAGCGACCCTTTTGCGTCTTCAAATCCTTCCGCAGTCAAAAGCGCGTGTATCTGGTTCTTCATCACCACCTGCGCCCGGACAAGGGTCGTGCGCGCCTTCAGCAGCCGCCTCATTTCCTCGCTCTCACGGCTGCACAAGTGCGAATGCGGCAGCATGTCCTTTTCCAGAAATTCCGCTATCGTCGCCGCGTCATGCCTGTCCGTCTTTTTCACCGACTCGTTTACCACTTTGAACTTCATCGTGTTTATTACTTCCACGCCTACCCCGGCTTCTTCCAGCCGGTTCTTGAAGTGCCTCGTGTTTCCCGTCGATTCCACCGCCGCTTTCACTTCAATTTCGCATCCCTGCCAAATTGCGGCTCTTTTCAGGAAGGCTTTATAACCTTCCTCAGTTGTCGGGTACAGCGCAAACTGCTCTTCCCCTAAACCTCTCACGCAAACCGTAAATTGCGTCTTATGCAAATCTACCCCCACGTACGCGTTCATCTTTTCCTCCCTTGAGTTTTCGGCAAAGGCCCTTTTCGGTAAATATGTTCCATTCTTCTATTCGGTCTCGCAGACCATGGAATGTTGCGGCTGCGGCTCTTCATTCTTTGTGCCGGTCTCTCAGACCATTCACTAGCGCGAACTGTAGCCTTCCCCTGTCGATTCCTCTTCTTCAGGTTATATCATATTTCCCTTGTTTTCTTTTTATCATTCCTTTGTGTGA
>NZ_BDHF01000479.1:0-470 GCF_054786115.1 Treponema sp. R80B11-R83G3
ATCATTACAAAAAGTTGAATACGAAGAATTAATCATTAATGGTGAACAAAAATTTGAAAGAGGAAATGATGGGAAAGGACAAATAACGACAACTCAATTTACAGATAAAATGAAGTTTCAATTATCCCCAAATCAGCTTGTTGTCGCCTCAAAAAGAGACGCAATCCAACATCCATTTCTGGAAGAATTGGCTCAATGGGCAGAAGGGCAGAGAATGTATGCCTTTGGTTCAGATATGGGTAAAGATACTATTTTTCTTGCAAACGATATGAACAATATAAATGTTGATCCTCGTGACATGAATTCAGTAATTGGTTTGTATCTCAAGGGTGAACGTGAGTTCCCTCAAGATTTCCGAGAACGTATTATCAATTCTATGAAAAATATTGATTATGAATTGAGTAATATAGGAGTTTCTTCTGATCCAAACTCTCTACCACTTATACCTCATGTTGGTAATAGTGGATTAG
>NZ_BDHF01000480.1:0-471 GCF_054786115.1 Treponema sp. R80B11-R83G3
AACCATTAATTATTCTCTGTAATTATATGAAGCGCGTCTTTTAAATTTGGGTCACGTGAGTAATAATTTTCTTCCAGTTCTTTTTCTTTAAGCCCCATTAACTCGTGGCTCATGTAATGAATCCAGTAAACATCGTCGTTTACCGATACGTCGTGTTTTCTGCACCAATAATCAGGCTGAATCGGAAGCTGTTCCGCTTTATCGTAAAAAAATTTATAATCGTGTACCGCGATTTTAAGATCATGGCGAGGAATTCCTTTTTCAAGAATAATTTGCGCAAGATGATTTATTGTTTTGCCGGAATCGAAAATATCGTCTATCAAGAGCACTTTGTCCCCTACGCGCAGATATTCGGGCGAATATGTCCAACCGTCAACTTTTACCTGACCAGACTTCGCCACGTCCGAGTAAGAGCGGGCGACCACTGCGGCGTAGTAAACAGGATGCGCGCCCTTGTGTACGATTTTAAAA
>NZ_BDHF01000481.1:0-471 GCF_054786115.1 Treponema sp. R80B11-R83G3
GTTTTGTATTAGGGGTCTGCGGTCAGAGCGAGGTATGTTGCAGTTTACAGAAAAGTTATTAATAGCTGTCATAAGCCCTCACTTGCGATTGCCTCAAGGCGAAGTGGTTTTGAAGTAGGGGTGTATGCAACGGTTTTTGGGTAGGGAATTGGGTATTTATAGCCACTTTTTGTCTCATTAAAAGTATATTAGCATTTTAAAGTGAATTTGTCAATGGTTTTTGGTTAAAATGCCTAATTACCGTGTTGGGGAGTTTGTCAAGTGGGATTTGGGGGAAAAGACAAGGGGGAATTATACCTTCTGAGTACCGTTGTCGGTTCTGGGGGGGTGTTTCCTCATGTAGCGAAGCATGAAAAAAGCGGTAAGGCTTAGTCCCATAATAAGAATTCCGCATATAAATTGCAGTAATAAAGACATAGTTATCCTCCTATAATCCACTTTACGATAACATCAACGATAACGATAAAACCT
>NZ_BDHF01000482.1:0-474 GCF_054786115.1 Treponema sp. R80B11-R83G3
ATAAGCCCTAATTTTTGCACTATCGGAATTGAGATGTGTATTGATAAAGAGGGGAACTTTACTGATGAGACAATTAATGCCGCTGTTGAATTGGCAGTAAAACTTCTTAAAGAAAATAATTTAACAGCTGACGATATTGGTCATCATCGGAAAGTCGTTGGTTGGAAGGATTGTCCATTGCCGTGGGTTCGCAAAGTTTATCTATTTGATGAATTCAAGGATAAAGTCAGGGCAAAGTTGGGGTTCTTGTTATAAGTGAGCAAAGAGCAAAGCAATGAGCAGAGAGAAATGAGCAATGAGCAAAGAGAAATGAGGAATGAGAAATGAGCAATGAGCAATGAGCTAGAAGATAAGGGCAAGGGAGGGAGATATGACTGATAACATTTATTTGAGGAGTGTTTGAATGGAAGATAAAAAGACTTGTGCGGATTGTTTACATTGTAAAGTTTCTTCAATGTCTACTACGGATTCAGG
>NZ_BDHF01000483.1:0-470 GCF_054786115.1 Treponema sp. R80B11-R83G3
CCTTTAACAGCCTTTCGGCGTTTGTTGAATCAGTAAATTGAATACTCCCATTTTTCAATTCGCTAATCCTAAGATAAACAGCCTCATCACCGATTTTTTCAACAGTCATTTAAAACCCCCTACCAAACTTATAAAAATTCAAACGCAATCCGCAACGCAGATTTAAACTAAAATTCCTCCTTTTTTTCTCATTGCTCCTTGTTCTTAAAATCTTAGGATTCATAAATAAAAATGTAATTAGGTAAAACGTGCAATTTTCCCCTTGCCGTAACCTTCCAAAAGATAGTAAAATGAGAATAAGGAGACCGTCTCTGAAAGAGACGCCTTCTCCAAAGGAGAAACCTATGCCGCAAGCGCAAACCATGACCCTTGACGAAAAACTAGCCATTTCAAACAAGGCTTGTTTATTATGGGAAGCCGGAGACAGAGAAGGGTATAGCCGCCTTACAAGGTCAATCCCCATGCCGCCG
>NZ_BDHF01000484.1:0-470 GCF_054786115.1 Treponema sp. R80B11-R83G3
GGTTTATCGGCAGCGGCATGAAAGGCAAGCACCTGACCATAAAAGGAACGCCAGGCAACGCATTGGGAGCCTATCTGGACGGCGGTACTATCGAGGTGCATGGCAACGCTCAGGATGCGGTTGGCGATACTATGAACGATGGCAAGATCATAATCCACGGCAACGCCGGAGACGCGCTCGGCTATGCCATGAGGGGCGGCTGTATTTTTGTAAAAGGCAACGCAGGGTACAGAACCGGCATCCACATGAAAGAGTATAAAGAAAAAAAACCTGTAATCGTAATCGGCGGCAAAGCCGGGAGTTTTCTTGGCGAATATCTTGCGGGCGGATTGATTGTGGTGCTTGGCATCGGTTCACAAGACGTTCCTGTCTGGTATTTTACAGGGACGGGAATGCACGGGGGAAAAATTTTCATCAGAACTGACAAAGAACTTACGTCGCTTCCCGAACAGGTCATTGAGGAAGTAGCC
>NZ_BDHF01000485.1:0-467 GCF_054786115.1 Treponema sp. R80B11-R83G3
GGTTACAAGTAGAGCCTGTTCATAGGGGGTACCCATCGTTTGTATGGAAATCAGCGCGTCAGGTTTTTCCAGCATGGTCTGGCCGGGAATATGTACAATATAATCAACGGATTTAGGTACCAGCTCAGGATGTGCAGAAAGGACAATTATAACGGCATTGGCATTTTTGGCAGCTTCCAGCTGGGCTGTCGAAGTTCCCGTCCAAGGGGAAGATCCGACTCCAATACTCATTATAAGGATATCCCCCTTCCCGATAGGCGGCACATGGGGTTCACCAACTACATAAGCGTCATATCCCATATGAAAAACCCGCATGGCAAATGCCGACAACATCATCATCTCCCGCCCCTGGCCGAAGAAGAAAATCTTTTTTGCACCTTCGATCCTGTCTATCAGGACATCCAGCTCTTTATCGTCCACAGCAAGAAAATTTTTCTCTAATTCGTCAATTATTACCTGTCTTTCGT
>NZ_BDHF01000486.1:0-468 GCF_054786115.1 Treponema sp. R80B11-R83G3
TGAACCCCACAGTCGAAGAAGACACAACGGCGCTATATCTGCAAAAGACGCTAAAAGATTTCCCTGTAGAAATTTCCCGCCTCGCTTCGGGAATGCCAGTCGGGGGAAATATTGAATATATTGACAAGCTTACGCTTTCACGGAGTTTCAGGGGGAGAGTGAAGGTGTGATAGGCGAATAAGATAGAAATATGGCAGAGTATTAAAAAACTTTTGGTAAAGACGTAACAGAAACAGTGTTAAATGAACTCTCATTGAAGTGACATAATTTATTATCTACAGAGTACCAGTTCTGCTACCAAACTTTTTGAATCCAATTAGTACAGTTCCGGGAATGTTTTCTTGAAATCCTCAAAGATGTTTTCCAGTTCGGTAAAACCGCTTGCGGTATCATCTGCATTTTTTGGCATTCTCGTACCAGTGACGACTTCTTCACCGTCCTTAATCTTTATTTTAGCAGGATTATACC
>NZ_BDHF01000487.1:0-463 GCF_054786115.1 Treponema sp. R80B11-R83G3
AAATACCGGAATGAGCAAACTGCTGATTATAAGAATTTGCACAATTTATGCAGAGCGAACAAAGTAATGCTGCTAACCGCAACGCCTTTTAACAACCGTCCTTCTGATATTTACTCTATGGTTAAGTTATTTCAAATCCCCGTAAAATCGACGCTAAAAAATGTTGATAACCTTGGATTCCGTTTTCAGGAACTTATAATTCGTTATAATGAACTCAGGAAAAAACAGCGCAATAAAGATATTGACGAACACAGTCTAAAACTTGAAATAGAAGCAATAGCGGCAAATATACGCAAAATCATTTCGCCTTTGGTTATCCGCCGTTCACGTTTGGACTTAATGAAAATTACTGCGTATAAAAATGATCTGGAGAAACAAAAAATGGGGTTTGCTGAAACTGGAGATCCTCAAGCCCTTGAATACGATCTGGGTGAAATAAAAGATTTGTATCTTTCCACTTTAC
>NZ_BDHF01000488.1:0-463 GCF_054786115.1 Treponema sp. R80B11-R83G3
TTCGTATGCCCTCTCGAAGCGGCCCTTCCCCTTCGCGGTACTGTGGCCTCTGCTGACTTCTGGACGTTCAGCCGTACATCTCCGCACGGGTTGTTCAGGTTTCCCTTTCACGTGCCATCCAGACCTCCCCAGTTAAGTGCCACTAACCTTCATTCCACCTAGCCGCCGTATCTGCACAGCAAGATTCGGGCAGTAAGAGAGGAGGTCTTGCAGACAGTCCTGCCTTTTGGGACTTCGTTTTGTAAGAAAAACTCTTCCGTCCTGCTTTTGCCTTATCCGGCTTCTGTCCGCCGGCCCGGAACTTTGCCTCCGGCTTCCTTCAGATTCTGCCTTGCGGCAGACCCCCTTGCCTTTAGCTAACACTTCCTGCTGCCAAGCGTGCAGCGGGCTTTCACCGCCAAGTTACTGCTCATGCTGGGCGCACCTTATAAACAAGCCCCTACGGGCCGTTTTTCCCAATTCC
>NZ_BDHF01000489.1:0-463 GCF_054786115.1 Treponema sp. R80B11-R83G3
ATACAAAAGTTTGAACATTGGGTTGCCTTTGTTTTGCTTGGCATTATCGGCGGAAACATGATAAGGGAAAGCCTGTCAAAAAAAGAAGAAGAAGCGAATAAAGATTCTTTTCAATTTATAAAAATGCTGGTCTTGGCAATTGCCACAAGCATTGACGCGTTGGCAGTAGGAGTGACATTCGCGTTTTTTAAAATAAATATTTTTATAGCGGCAATAATAATCGGTTCAATAACATTTTTTATATCAATTGCAGGCGTAAAGATAGGAAATATTTTTGGAGCAAAATATAAATCAAAAGCGGAATTTATCGGCGGCGCTATTCTTGTGTTGTTGGGAATAAAAATTTTAATTGAACATTTATTTTTTTGAGGGTAATTGAATAAGATCGCAAATTACGTCATCATAAACATCAACAATGAAAAAAATAATTTTTATTCTGTCTTTATTAGCCTCGTCTGTATTT
>NZ_BDHF01000490.1:0-463 GCF_054786115.1 Treponema sp. R80B11-R83G3
GACTAATCTGGGAAATTGTGATATTTTATTTAATGAATTTGTTTGGAGGATAATTTATGGTAAATTTGGTTCAGGATTTAAAACCTATTTCTTATGTTAAGGCTCACACAACGGAAATAGTAAAATATGTAGGGGATTCAAAAACTCCCGTTGTAATAACCCAGAATGGAGAGGCAAAAGCAGTAATAATTGATATAGAAAGTTATCAAAAAACGTTAAACGCAATACATTTAGCCAAATTATTAAGTTTTGGTGAGAAAGATATAAAAAATGGAAATGTAATGACGCATGAATTTGCAAAAAAAATATTTGAAAAGACATTAGGTAGGAAAAAAAGTGAGAAAAATTGAATGGACGCCTGACGGAATAGATTCACTTAATGAAATACTTGAATATTACAAGGACAGAGCAGGAGAAAATATTGCAAATTCAATTTATGAAAAAATAATAAAAAGCATAGAAT